>CAZOVQ010000020.1:8875-16411 GCA_964583195.1 uncultured Thiobacillus sp. | reverse complement strand
AAGGCGCGGGCATCCGCCGGCTGGTCAAGCAAAGCTGCGATCAGGTCGCGCGCATCCCCATCGGCGGCACGGTGGAAAGCCTCAACGTGTCGGTGTCGGCAGCGCTGTGTTTGTATGAGACGGCGCGGCAGCGCACGGGATAAAGACGTTCATTAGTGCGGGGGTTGTCATGTCGAACGAAATCGCCACTTTTGCCGGCGGCTGCTTCTGGTGCCTCGAAGCCGTGTTCGAGCGCCTGCGCGGCGTGAACTCGGCCGTGTCGGGTTACATGGGCGGACATGTTGCCCATCCCGATTATGAATCCGTCTGCCAGGGCGATACCGGCCATGCCGAGGTCGTCCAGGTCGCCTACGATCCGCGGCTGATAGATTTCCCCGCGTTGCTCGACGTGTTCTTCACGATCCACGACCCCACCCAGTTGAACCGCCAGGGCAATGATGTCGGCACGCAATACCGTTCGGCGGTTTTCTGGCATACGCCGGCGCAAAAGGCCGCTGCCGGGTCGGCCGTCGCCGAGCTGAATGCCTCGGGGCGTTGGGGGGCGCCTGTGGTCACGGCAGTGGTCGAGGCGACGGTGTTCTATCCGGCCGAGGCTTACCACCGGCATTATTTTGAACGCAACCCGCAGCAGCCCTATTGCCGCTATGTCGTAGCGCCGAAAGTGGCGAAAGCGGAACAGACTTTCGCCGCGCGCCTCAAGGACTGACCGGCGGAACGACGTTACGTGGACAGGGCTGCGCGCTACGGGGGCGGGGTTACTCCGCTCTGCTCCAGCATGTAGCGCACTGCCGCCTCGAGTTCCCCGTCACTGCAATTGCGGCAGCCGCCGCGCGGCGGCATCAGGAATTGCCGATACCCTTCGATGGTGTGCCGCATCAGGGTGGCCATGCCCTGACGTGCCCGCACCTGCCATTCGAGATCGTCGCCGGGCATGGGGGCGCCTTGAGTCGTCTTGGCGTGGCAGGCGGCGCAGCGGTATGCGTAGACTTCGGCGCCGCTGCGCGGTGATCCGATATGGGGCTCGGGCGGGCGGCCGATTTCATCGCGGTAGCCCTGGGTGCCGTCCGCAACCGGTTTCGCGGCCAGGAGGGGGGCGCTCAGGACGAGACAGGCGAACGGCAGGATGATTCGGGCCAGTCTGGGTGTGCGTTTCGTCGCCATGGCTCATTTGCACCAGGGGGTGTCGGCCGCCAGTGTACCGGCGCGCGCCAGACCTTGTTCGAGCAGCGCGCGGGACAGGCTGCCGCGGTCGGATACGAGGTCGGAGTAACCGCGTTCGTCCGCGCTGGTTTCCATGCGCAGGTCCTTGACGTGGAGTGTGTGGGCCTCGCCGACGAATCGGCGGGTGTAGGCCAGGGCCCGAGCGGCCATGTCACGCTCGCAGGCGCTGGCCTGTGCCGTATCCGTCGGTACCGCGATGCCCGGCAGGACGACGCGCACTCCGCGCAGATAGCCCGGCCAGGCCTGGAAATTGACGAAGACGACGTTCGCCGCCTCGACGGTAATGAGGTTGACCGCAAGCTTGCCGGGAAAGGGGACGTAATCGGCCATCGCCAGCGACGAGGCGGACAGGGCGATTGCGGCCGTCAGCCACCGGCGCGCGCCGGAAACGGTTCGGATGGATGGGGGCATGGTGCTGTCTCCTGTCGTGGGGGTCATTTCTTCGTTTGCCCGTCTGCGGATTTCGCCTGCGCGAGGGCGCGTTCCTTCGCGATCAGACTGTCCAGCACGGCGAGCATTTCGCTCTGGTCACGCACGAAGTAGGGGGCGGTCTTGTAGCGTCCGTTGACGATCATTGCCGGCACGCCGGGCAGGCCGGACTTCACAGTCATGGCCCGCGCCTCGCTGACGCGCGCGGCGATTTCGGGCGAGCGATAGAGTTCGCTCGCCTGTTTCCGGTCGATGCCGTTCTCGACGAAGAAATCGATGACGGCGTATTCGTTGTAGAGCTGCCTGCCGTCTTCGTGGATGGCCTTGAACAGGGCAGGGTGCAGGCGGTCGAGTTGTCCCAGCGCCACGGCCATGTAGAAGGCGCGTGCCTGGTCGACCCAGGTCGGCCCGATGATGGCCGGTACGCGGCGCAAAACCACGTCGGGTTTGTCTTCCAGCCAGGCGCTGATTTTCGGCTCCAGTTCGCGGCAATGCGGACAGGCGTAGAAAAACAGCTCCACGACTTCGATCGCGTCGGCTTTCGTGGCGAGCGGCAACGGAGGGTCGATGCGCCGATACTGCTTCCCTTCGCTGAAGCGTTCGCTCGCCGCATGCGCCCAGGGCGGTGACACCCAGAGACACAGCAGCAGGACGGGGGCGATCAGGCGGCGAAACGGTTTCATGTTTTTTCCTCCGGGATGCGGGCGGCTGCCCGCAGGTTTTTGCGAACCCACAAAAAATAGACGACTGGCAGCAGCAGCATGGACACCAGCGGCGCGGTCACCATGCCGCCTATCATGGGGGCGGCGATGCGCCGCATCACCTCCGAACCCGCACCGTCGCCGAGCATGATGGGCAAGAGGCCGGCGATGATGACTGCGGCAGTCATGGCCTTGGGACGCACGCGCATGACCGCGCCTTCGATCACGGCCGCGCGCAATTGCGCGTCGTCCGCAGGACGGCGTCGTGCGACCGCTTCGCGCAGATAGACCAGCATCACCACGCCGAACTCGGCCGCCACCCCGGCCAGCGCGATGAAGCCCACGGCCACGGCGACCGACAGGTGATAGTCCAGCGACCACAGCAACCACACGCCGCCGACCAGCGCCAGCGGCACGGCGCCCATCACCATCAGGGCTTCGCCCAGAGAGCGGAAACTGAGCACCAGCAGAATGAGAATGATGGTGAGGGTCAGGGGCACGATGTAGGCCAGTCTTTCGGCTGCGCGCTGCATGTACTGGTACTGGCCAACCCAGTGCAGCGTGTAGCCGGGCGGCAGCCTGATTTTCTGTTCCAGCGTCCGACGCGCGCCGGCGACGTAGGAGCCGATGTCGCGGCCGTCGGTGGTGACGTAGACCCAGCCGTTGATGCGGCCGTTTTCGCTCTTGATCATGGGCGGGCCGTCGGCGACGCGCACTTCGGCCAGGTCCTGCAGCTGCACCTGGGTGTCTTCGGTCACGACTAGCGGCAGTTCCTTCAGCTTGGGAATGGAGTCACGCCATTCGCGCGGGTAGCGCAGGTTGACCGGGTAACGCTCGCGGCCCTCCACGGTCCAGGTGACGTTCTGGCCGGCGACGGCGATGTTGGCGGCTTCCTCGATTTCGCGGATGCTGAGTCCATAATGGCCGGCGGCGCGGCGGTCGATGTCGATGTCGAGGTAGCGCGCGCCGGCCGCGCGGTCGGACAGCACGGTGCGCGTGCCCGGCAGCGTGCGAAGCACCGCTTCGACCTGTTCGCCCAGCGCCTGGATGCCGGCCAGATCGGGGCCGGCGATCTTGATCCCCACCGGTGTGTTGATGCCGGTTGATTGCATGTCGATCCGGGTGCGGATCGGCATCAGCCAGGCGTTGTTCAGGCTGGGCACCCGGACGCGTGCATCGAGCTCGTCGCGCAGCCGCTCCGGCGTCATGCCCGGCCGCCATTGAGCGCGCGGCTTCAGGCGGACGACGGTCTCGATCATGGTCAGGGGCGCGGGGTCGGTCGCCGTGTCGGCGCGGCCGATCTTGCCGAACACCGATTCGACCTCGGGTACGGTACGGATCAGGCGGTCGGTCTGCTGCAACAGTTCGCGCGCCTTGCCGACCGAAATGCCGGGCAGGGTGGTCGGCATGTAGAGCAAATCGCCTTCGTCCATTTCCGGCATGAACTCGCTGCCCAGTTTCGACAGCGGCCACAGCATCGACAGACTCAGCAGGACGATGAGGCCAAGGGTGATCCAGGGCCGGTCGAGCGCCATCCCGATCAGCGGCCGGTAGGCGGCGATCAGGCCGCGGTTGAGCGGATTGTGTTCCTCCGGCCGCACGCGGCCGCGCACCAGCCAGCCCAGCAACGCCGGCACCAGAGTGATCGAAAGCCCGGCGGCGGCGGCCATGGCATAGGTCTTGGTATAGGCCAGCGGCGCGAACAGGCGTGCCTCCTGGGCTTCCAGCGTGAACACCGGCAGAAAACTCAGCGTGATGATGAGCAGCGAGAAAAACAGGGGCGGCCCGACCTCGACGGCGGCATCCTGGATCGCCTGCAGGCGATCGATGCCGCGATCGGCGGCGCGCTCCAGATGCTTGTGCACGTTCTCGATCATGACGATGCTGGCGTCGACCATGGCGCCGACGGCGATGGCGATGCCGCCCAGGGACATGATGTTGGCGTTGATCCCCTGCAGGCGCATGACGGCGAAGGCCGCGAGTATGCCCACCGGCAGGCTGACGAGTATCACCAGCGAGGAACGCAGGTGCAGCAGGAACAGCGCGCACACCACCACCACCACCAGGAATTCCTCCAGCAGCCGGCGTTCGAGCGTGTTCACGGCATTGCCGATCAGCGTCGAGCGGTCGTAGGTCTCGACCAGTTCCACGCCTTCGGGCAGGCTGTGGCGGAGCTGTTCGAGTCTGGCCTTGACTGCGGCGATGGTGGCGAGCGCGTTTTCCCCGGCGCGCATGACGACGATGCCGCCGACAACTTCGCCTTCACCGTTGTAATCGGCCACGCCCCGGCGCATCGCGGGGCCGATTCTGATTTCGCTGGCGATGTCGTCGAGCAGCACCGAGGAAATCGACAGCCGCCGCCGCACGGTGGGCACGCTGGTGAGACCGATGTCCTCGCTGTTCTTCACGTAGCCCCTGAAGCGCACCATGTATTCGGCTTCGGACATTTCCAGCGCCGAGCCGCCGATTTCGGCATTGGATTCCTCCATCGCGCGCCTGACGTTGGCAAGCGTGAGGTAATAGCCACGCAGCCGGTCGGGATCGACGACCACCTGGTACTGCTTGACCATGCCGCCGACCGTCGCCACTTCGGAAACGCCGGGCACGGTCTGCAGTTCGTATTTCAGGAACCAGTCCTGCAGCGAACGCAGTTCGGCCAGGTCGTGTTTGCCGCTGCGGTCGAGGAGCGCGTACTGATAGATCCAGCCGACGCCGGTGGCGTCCGGTCCCAGTTGCGGTTGCGCGCCGCGCGGCAGCTGGGTGGACACCTGGCTCAGATATTCGAGCACCCGCGAACGCGCCCAGTACAGATCGGTGTCGTCGGAGAAAATCACATAGACATAGGAATCGCCAAAAAAGGAATAACCGCGTACCGCCACCGCGCCGGGCACAGCCAGCATCGCGGTGGACAGGGGGTAGGTAATCTGGTCCTCGATCACCTGCGGCGCCTGGCCGGGATGACTGGTGCGGATGATGACCTGCACGTCGGACAGATCGGGAATCGCGTCCAGCGGCAGGGTGCGCGCCGAGTAACCGCCCCACGCGGCGAGCAAGGCCGCCGCCAGCAGCACCAGCAGGCGGTTTCGGATGGACCAGCGTATCAGGGCGGCGATCACGAACCGGCCTGCCCGGATGCCGCACCCGCACGCGCCGCGTGCGGGTGCGCGGCGCGATCGTCTGCCTTGCCGGCAGGGACTTCCGCTGCGGCGGCGTGCGCTCCGGGCGAACTCATGCGACGGAAACCGGCCGCGAGATTGCTTTCCGAATCGATCAGGAACTGACCGGAGGCGACCACCTTGTCACCGGCTTTCAGACCGGAACGGATTTCGATGCGACCGTCGGCTTCTTCGCCGGCCACCACTGGCACCGGCTGAAAACGATTTTTCGCGCGCACCACCACCACACGATCGCCGTGGCCGGTGCGGATGACGCTGTCAGCGGGCACCGTCAATACGTTCTTCAGGCTGCGCCCCGCGATGCTCACGTGCGCAAACATGCTCTGCGACAGCGCCGCGTCGCTGGTGCGGAAATGCAGCGCCACTTCGAGCGATCGCGTGGTGTAGCCGACCGGCGGCTCGATCCGCACCACCTTGCCCCGGAACACCTTGCCGGGCAGCCCGCGCACCGTCATGCTCGCGCTCTGGCCTTCCTCGACCCAGCCCCACTGGCGCTCGAAGATTTCGGCCGTCACCTCGACCACGTTGTAATTGCCACCCACGTTGAACACGGTATAGCCGGGATGGACCGGGTCGCCGGCCTGGCCGCGGCGAGTATAGACAAAACCGTCCTCGAACGCACGCACCTCGACCGGCATCTCGGGCGCGGCGCCGGTCTGCAGACGCGCGATCTGGTCGCTGTTCAGGCCCATGACGCTCAGGCGCGGAATCATGGCGTTGGCCGTTGCGCGGTCGCCCGAACGGTAGATGTCCTGGAAGGATTTTTCATGCTCGAACAGTTCGTCGGACTTGACGCTGAACAACAGTTCGCCGGCCTTCACCCGGTCGCCTTCCTGCTTATCGGCAATCCAGAGCAGTTCACCCCGGATGGGCGGGTTGAGGGTGCGTCGTGCCATCGGGTCGATCCGCGTGATCTTGCCTATGGTCTCGATGCTGCGCTGCAATGCGCCGTGCACGGCTTCCGCCGTGCGCACCCCCAGGTTATGCGCCACCGAAGGATCGAGGGTGACCATGGGCAGGCCGTGCACGTCTGCCGTTTCGTCCGCATGCGCATGCGTTTCGTCTTTTTCCTCGACCAGATCCATGCCACAGATGGGGCAGGTACCCGGCGTGTCGCTGACGATTTCGGGATGCATGGGGCAGACGTGGCGTGTCGCCGTCGCAGCCGGCGCGATGGGTTCCAGGGCGGCCGCGCCATCGTATGCCTTGTTGGCAGGGAACTGGCCCACGGCATAACCGATCAGCCCCGCGACTGTCACGGCCAGGATGTTTTTCAACATTTTGCCGATTCCTCGAATCCAGACATGCAAAACCCGTCCGGCAGTGCGGACGGGTCGATCTTCACGTGCGAGCCCTCGCGGGGCTCGCCTGTCAACGACGGGCTCAGTGCAGCGAATAGACCGCCACGTCGTGATGCAGAGGGTCGAACTGATAGATCTTCAGGCGGGAACTCGGCTCGAAGTTGTACTCGATTTCGACCTTGTGCATGCCTGGCGTGCCATCCGCCGCCACCGGAGGCGTTATGATCGCGCCCCAGGGGCCGCCCGCATTGGGCCAGGCATGGTTGCGCCCGAAGGTGAAGAAACAGCCTGAACCCAGTTGCGGCGCACCATTGTCGGGGTCGTCCGGATTGCGCGGCGTTGGCTGCAGAAACTCCTCGATGCCGCCACGATTGATCGGGAATACCTGGTCGTGGCCCGCGACCACGTTGGCCGGGTTGTTGAAAGGCGGCTCCTCGCCGGGATGCCCGGACGGCACTTCAGGATGCGTGCCGACCAGCGTGGTCGGATCGGTCTGCTGGAAGTGGTTTTCCCAGCCGCGCGAACCGCCAAAATCGACGTTCATGTAGGCGTGCGGGAAGCGGTCGCCGTTCAGCAGTGTGACCTTGAACAGGTAGGGCCGGATGTTCCAGTCGTGGGCGCTGCCGTTGGAAATTCCCTTGAAGCTGCCGGGCCCCATGCCGCTGCCCTCGCCCGAATCGCCCTGCTTGCTGCCGTAGATCGTGTTGT
>CAZOVQ010000020.1:0-8857 GCA_964583195.1 uncultured Thiobacillus sp. | reverse complement strand
GAGCGTGAGTGTGGCGTTGGGGTCGGCGGCGACGCCGGTGGGCAGCTTGGTGCGGTCGGTCCAGTCAAGGTAGGCCTGACGCAGGTCGGACGCGACCGCGCCCGGATCGCCGCCGTCGCGCAGGGCCTTGAACAGAGTCCACATGCGCTTGGCCGGCGACAGCTCGCCGATCTGGCCGATGGCGTAGGCACGGTCGTCGCGGTTGCGCACCGGGTCGCAGTCGGGATCGTTGACGCCGCCCTCGCAGAATGCGGCCTTCTCCCATTGCGGCAGGGTCCAGTTGTCCGGTCCGGCGGTCTTCAGCGCATTCTCGATCACCTGGACCCGGGGCGGATGGAGGCGCCAGCCCCAGATATAGGCCAAGTTGAAGTATTTGCCGTAGGTCTGCTTGAGCTTGATGGTGTAGCGCGTGCCCTCGTCCAGCATCGGGAAGAAAGTCTGGTCCATCGAAGCGTGGAAGGGGCCGAGCATGTCAGCGCCGTTCGCCGGGTTGACGATGCGGTTGAAGTGCATCACGTTCGGCGAGAAGTCTTCCATGCCGCGATGCAGGATGTTGACGTGATAGGTCACCGTCCATGGCACGTTCTGCACCGCGCTGGGGTCGATGAAGGCGGTGTCGCTCTCCAGATGCTGGTTGTAGTAGATCATGTTGACGTCGACGTTGCCGCCGACGACCGTTTCGCCCGCCTTGCATTTTCCGGTGCGGCCGTTGCGCTTGGCGCAGATCGGCTCGACCTTCTTGAGCTTGACCGGCCCGTTGTAGTGCAGAATCGGAAAGCCGCTGTAGGCGCGGCCGCGTACCGGGTTGCCCTCGATGATATCGATGCCGAGCCGGGCGAGCGCGCGGGGAATCTTGCGGCGGCCTTCGCGCGCGGCTTTTTCGACGTGGTCAATGAGGCTGTCGAGATCGTCTTCGGGGCTGGCCGGATTGATCCTGTGCCGGGTGACGGGGCCGTCGTGCAGGTTGTACGGCGTGTCGGCGGTCGAAGGCAGGGTGTTCGGCATGTCGCGGCCACTCAGGTCCTTCATGTCCTCGTACACCGTCAGGAGGAAGTTGCTGCCGGGCGGCGCGGCGAAGGGATCCTGCGCCGGAAAATGACCTTCCGGCGTCTTGACGAAAGTGGTTTTTCCGTCAGTGGAGAGGGTCTGGATCGATGCGCCGGGATGCGGCTGTGCGCATGGATGTCCCATGATCGGCGAGACGGGCATGCCCATCTGGCCGGACAGGAAAGGATCGGGCGTGGCTTCGCATCCGGCCCGGGCTGCGCCGAGCGTCAGGCTGGCAGCCAGCCCGAGGGCGACGCCCAGCCAGATTTTTACAGCAGGTCTGTTGTCTTTCATCGCTTGTTCGCCTCCTCCCCGGCGAAGCCCGTGCAGGCGCCTGTCGCGGGGAAAAAATGAGTGGAGTTTTACCTGGACGGGCCGTTCCGCCTCAGACACTGTGCATGTCGACCAGAAAAGGTCGGTGCCGCTCGCCGGTCGCAAGCCTTGCCACCGGCTCGGCGATGAACAGCGGCTGCAACTGGCTGGGCTTCTTGGTCCAGCGTCCGGTCTTCTCGTTGCCGATCCAGGTCAGGCCGTACAGGCTGCCGCGCGCGTTGAACGCGGCGAGGATCTCGCGGACGTCCTCCGGCGTGCCGGTGAGAAAAGGCCAGTCGGCGCCGTGTTTTGCAGCAAGCCTGGCAAGCGCCTCGGGGGTGTCGCGGCGCGGGTCGGTGGTGACGGTGTACATGTGCACGTCCTGGCCGACCTTGCCGATGCGCCCGTCGATGATCTCGCGCACCTTGACGAGGTTGTTGAGCACGGGGTAGTAGTCCTCGCCGCGCACCGAGGTGAAGCTCACCAGCACCAGCTTGTCGGCGATGAGGTTCTCGTAGAACCAGCTTTTGCGGTGATGCTGATCGTGGACGATGACCTGCGGGAAGCGATGGGCATTCTTGCCGCCGCTTGCGCGCGCGCAGTTCTTGAAAACGGAAGCCTCCCCTGTTGCGCCGGCGGCAATCGCCCCGGCCGCGACCGGCAGCGCCGCGGCGCCGGTCAGGAAAGCTCTTCTGGTTGTTTTCTGCATGATGTCGACTCCTGTGGAATTCGCGATGGGATCGGTCGCTGCGTCAGCGACGCCACTTGCCACCGCCGTGGTCGCCGCCATGCTTGGGCACGATGTCGAAGCGTCCCATCATGGCGTTGTCCTCGTGAACGTTGTTGTGGCAGTGGATGGGATAGCGGCCGAGGAAGTCGTCGAAGCGGTAGAACACGCGCGCCGAATCGTTCGGCCCGAGCGTTGCCACGTCCTTGCGCGAGCGCAACACGCCGGTCGGCGGGCGGCCATTCCATTCCAGCACCTGGAATTCCTCGAAGTGCACGTGCACCGGATGCGCCCACGAGCTGCCGGCATTGCGGAAAGTCCAGATTTCCGCCGTGCCCTGACGCGGTGCGGCGTCCACCCGGGTCGGGTCGAAGAAGTGGTGGTTGATCGTCCACAACCCCATGTCGTGGTCGAAAATCCACTCGCGTTCGGCAACCACCTCGTTGAGGTTGATCGGCGGCAGGGCGCGCAGGAAGTCAGGAATGCGGCTGTTGTCCGGCCCTTCGAGCGGCTTGATGCGGAACTGCATCACCGGCATGCGGTTGGGGCCTTCCAGACGGCGGCCGGTCGGCCCCTGGCCGTTGGTCTGTTCCATCAGGTTGACCATGTTGACGGTGTCGCCGACGCGGTAGCGCGAAAAATCGATGATCACGTCCTGGCGCTTCGCCGGCCCGAGCAGGACGCTGCTCACTCCCACCGGTTCTTCCAGCAGGTTGCCGTCGCCGGCGACGACGAACATCTCGGCGTTGTCGGTCAGGGCCAGTTCGTAAAAACGCGACGGGCCGCCATCGACGATGCGGAAACGGTATTTGCGCGGCTCGACTTCCAGGTACGGCGTAACTTTGCGATTGACCGTGATGTGGTCGCCCAGGTGGCCGTCGGTGTCGAACAGGTTGAAGGTCGGATTGCCGAATTGATCGAAACGCACGTCGTGCAGGATCAGGTAGATGTCGTACTTGCCATAGGTGCCCGGCAGGCGTAGCGCGTGCGGATTGGGGTCATTCTCGTTGCCCGAATCCAGCTCGTCGTAGAAGATCGCCATGCCCGACAGGCCGGCGTAGACGTTGGTCGCAGTGAAATCCCCCATGTGATCGTGGTACCACAGGCTCGCCAGCGACTCGCGCGCATCGTTGCGCGCATACATCATCGGGTGGTGATAGTCCCAGAATTCGCCCGGCCCGAAAAAGTCCATCGGATTGCCGTCGCTTTCGGACGCAGAATGCGAATTGTGCAGATGGGTGCTGATGTAGGGCAGGCCGATGGGCATCAGCGTGCGCTCGGTCGGCGGCAGGTCGTTGTAGCGGCGGATCAGCAGCGGTTCGCCGTAGCGGGCGATCAGGGTTTCGCCCGGTGTCGCGCCGTTCCACATCCACGCCAGCGAGCCGGTTCCCATGGGGCCGCCCGACAGCGGGTTGAGCGCCGACAGCTGCGGATGGTATTCCCACAGCCCTTCGGTGATGCGCTGCACGTAATGTTTGACCGGCCGGAACTCGTCGAAACGCTGGTGCCGGTTCGGGTTCGGTGCCGGCGTCAGGCTCGCCGGATCGACCGGCTGCATCGTCGGCGGAATGTACAGCGGCGTGGTGTATGGCGTGACCGGCGGACTATCCGGTTCTGTCAGCGGACTGCGCACGCCTTCTGGCCGGCAAAGCTGCGCATGCGCCGCGCGAGGCAGGGCCGCGCCCCCGAAAATGGCCGGCGTGGCGGCTGCCGCCATCGCGCCTGCCTTGAGTAGGTCTCTTCTTGTTGTCGCCATCATCCCTCCCTGGGAACATTGGGTTTTCGTGAAGGCATCCCGGCTCTGTGACAGAGGCGAGAATCCCGTTTAGTATTCGCGGGCAATGCTGCGACAAATTGCCGCGGGAGGATGTAACCTACGTCACAGATGGAAAAAAATTGCTGCGCAAAATTAAGAACTCCACAAGAGAACCCTCGGGGAAGCGTGCACGAGTAAATGACGGTGAATTTCTGGAACACCCTCAAGAAAAAGATATTCCGGAATACGGAGCCGGAAAGCAGGCGGCGGGGGCGTGATCTCCTGGCCTCGCCGGCGCTGGCCGGGTGGATCGAAACCCTGCCGCTGGAGGAATGTGCGCCCGGAGCGACGCTGTTCGAACCCGGCGAACCCTGCACCCGCCTGCCGCTCCTGACAAGCGGCCGGGCAATGGTGTATGGCCACGATGAAACCGGCCGGCGTGTCGACCTCTATCGCCTGCACCCCGGAGAAATCTGTCCGATGTCCCTGGCCGCGTTGTTGCAGCAGCAAAACTATGTGGCGGGGGCGCACGCCGAGACCCGCGTGCGCCTGCGCTATCTGCCGGGAGACACGTTCCGTTCCCGCATCGCACAGGATCCGGCGAGCTTTGCGATTTTTCTGGAAACCTTTTCCGATTGTCTGCAGGACGTGACGTCGGCGGTGCGCAAGCAATGAGTTCCTGCCGGCGGCGTACTCCTTGCGTGTGAATAGGCAGGATCGGGGGAAACGATATCAGGGGCGGCAAACCACCAGGGCAGTCTGAAACATTTGTCCCATACGATTGAATAAAAAACGGGCAGAGATTATCTTTGTCGTGATCTGCGGGTGATGCATGGGGGACGGATGCACGTGGGAGTGGCTGGAGAATGACCACCGACTTCAGCGCGGGTGTTTCCGGTCGATAACCAATAATGATCGAACCATAAAATAAGTGGCGTATTGACCGTTCCGATGCCGGGGCGGGCTGAAAGGGATACGTTGGAAGACCAGGAGAACATGACCCGCGATGCGCCGGTTCCGCTTTTCAGCGAACTGCCGGCGCTTGCGGACATTCACGACGCCGTATGGCGGGAGGCGCTGGCCGCTTCCCGACTGGTGATTTGCCCGGCGGGGACGAAGCTGATCGAGTGTGGCGATTCGGCGGACAAATTCGTGATCGTCCTGCAGGGCACCGTCAAGGTTTTCGAGGTGGCCGACGATGGCCGCGAAATCAGCCTTTACCGCGTCGGCCGGGGGCAGGTCTGCGTGCTGACGCTGACGCGCCTGCTGCTGCGTTCGAACCGCTGTGCGCAGGCCGTCGCCGAACACGACGTGCGCCTGCTGGCGATGCCGCCCGAATACTTCAACCGCCTGCTTGCGGAATCGGAAGCCTTCCGGCATTACCTGATGAATTCGATGGCGCACTGCATCACCGAAGTCGTGCAATTGGCTTCACGGGTCAGCTTCGACCATCTGGATCGCCGCCTGGCCATGGCGATAGCCAAACTCTCCGTGGCCCAGGCCGAACCGCGCGTGCTTCGTTACACGCACCAGGAAATCGCCAACGAACTGGGCACCACCCGCGAAGTGGCGAGCCGGCTGCTGAAGCATTTCGAGCGTTCCGGCGTCATCCGGTTGGGGCGCGGCAGCATCGAGATACTCGACCGGGCAGGGCTGGAAAAACTCGGCCTCTAGGAAAGCGCCTGAGCTGTCAGGGCAGGGCTGTCAGGGCAGGGGCGGCTGCGTGCCTGCGGGCGGCACGTAGACGAATTGCCAGTCAGACAGATGCGCGGCGTGCTCGAAAGATTCCATGCCGGGGGGAAAGCCCGCCTGTTTCAGGGGACGCAGGCTGCTGCTGCTGTGCACACCCTGGATGCCCCCGCCGTCCGGCGTCCGCACGGGCAGCATCTCGCCGCCGAAGGGGTCGCGCCATTTTCTCCGCAAATGCCGGACGGGCTGGGGGCGGCGCGTGTCTTCCAGCAGTTCTTCGAAGGTTTGCGGCAGGCGCGGCGCATCGGGGTCGAGCTGGTAGAACTGGCGGATGGCCTCGCGATACTGTTCGCCGACGAACAGCAGCTCGGCTTCGCGTTCGCGCTGCGATTCGGTGCGCCAGACGCTGCCGGCAGCCGCGAGCCCCAGGCCGATGAGCCCGATCAGCAGCAGCACGAACAGATAGGTGAAACCCGCCTGAGCCGGCTTACCAGTCCGCATAGGCGCTGCCGTCGCGTGCTGCGCCGGGCGCGCCGCTGCGGATGTCGAACACGCCGCTTTCCTCACCCGACGGCGGCAGCGTGATCCAGGTGTCGCTGCGCCCGGTGACCGGGTCGGCGGGCAGGGTGCGCAGGTAACGCGCGCTCACCAGTTCGTCGAGGTTCTCCGGATAGCGGCCCCGGTCGCCCTGGAATTTGTCGATGGCGTCGCGCATCACGGCGAGATCCTGCCTGAGAATGGTCTCGCGCGATTTTTCAAGGTGACCGAAATAACGCGGCAGGGCCAGGGCTAGCAGTAGGGCGACGATCGCCATCACGACCATCAGTTCGACCAGGGTGAAGCCGCGTGCTTTCATGGCTTCACCATTCACGGTAGGGAATGCCGTTGAGCCCGGTTCCGGGCGACAGTGAATACACGTCGAACACGTCGCGGCCCGGTGCGGGGACGTCGGGCGGGCTGTCGTAACTGCGCAGCCCCCAGGTGCCGGCGGCCGCAACGGAGGCGTCGGGGTAGAAGGGGTCGCGCGGCAGCCGGCGCAGGAAATATATTTTTTTCGATGCATCGGCGCGGGTGGCGTCGGAAATGCCCCGCCACAGCACGTCGAGATCGGGCGGATAGCCGCTCGCGCCTTCCGTTTTCACGGCTTCGACGCGGCCTTCGCGCCAGGCCTGGCGATAGGCGTCGAGCGCGCCGCGAATCTGCCGCAGCGCCTCGCGCAGTTGCGCTTCCTTTTGCCGCTGATAGAGCAGTTGTCCGTAGGGAACTGCGACGCTGGCCAGCAGCGCGAGGATGGCCAGCGTGACCATCAATTCGATCAGGGTGAAGCCGGTGCCGCGGCGCATGTTCAGTCCCCGGCGTTCTCGGGCGGACGGGTCAGCGGCACCGCTGGCAACGGCGTCAGGGGAACGGTGGGCAGGGGCGCTGCTGCTCCCGGGGGCGACGGCAGCGCGGGCTGCGTCGGCAGAGTCGGCAACGGGGCCGGCGGGATGGCAGGAAGCGGCGTGGCGGACGGGGGCACAAGCGTGGCCGCGTCGTCCGGTTCGTCGCCGCCGCTGCCAGCCGGGGCGGGCAGGCGCGCAAATGGCGAGCTGCCGCCGCCTCCGCCGATGGCGTTTTCCGTGCCGCTGCCGAATTCGGTCAGCACCGGTGCTTCGCCCTGCGCGCTGCGCAGTACGCGGGGCGTGATGAGGAGCACGATTTCGGTCTTGTTGCGTTCGTCGCGCTGGCTGGAAAACAGGCGGCCGAGGATGGGCAGATCGCCCAGGCCCGGCACGCGGGTGGCGGCGCTGCGTTCCTCGTCGGAGATGAGACCGGCGAGAATCTGGGTTTCGCTGTCCTTCAGGCGCAGGGTGGTGCCCACGGTGCGGGTGCCGATCTGGAAGGTGAGCGTGCCGGCGGTGCGGATCTCGCGGACGATGTTGGAGACTTCCAGGTTGAGCTTGATCTGCACGTCGTCGCGCATCAGCACGCTGGGCTCGACTTCGAGCTTGAGGCCGACGTCGAGAAAGGACGTGGATTCGGAGACGACGCCGGTGGAGGTGGTGTTGGAGGTGATGACGGGCACCCGGTCGCCGATGAGGATGCGTGCCTTTTCCCGGTTCTTCACGCGGATGCGCGGGTTGGCGAGGATGTTGACGTCGCTGTCCTCCTTGCGGAAATTGACGCGCGGATCGTTGATCGCGATATCGCTGCGGTTGATGCCGCGCAGGCGGTCGAGGGTGAGCGGCAGCGGCGAGAGGGTGGTGTTGCTGGCGACGACTGCGTCGGCGGCGGACTGCACATTGATCGTGTTGAGCAGCGAAAACTGGTTGGGATAGAGAATGCCGATGTCGTGGAGCTTGTTGCGCGCGATCTCAAGTACTTCGACTTCGAGCATCACCTCGGGCTCGGCCCGATCCTGCACCGCGACGATTCTTTCCGCCAGGCGGATGGCTTCCGGGGTGTCGCGCATCACCAGAAGATTCAGACGCTCGTCGACGTGGATGTCGCGGGTTTTCACCAGGCTGCGTAGCATCGCCATCGTCGCCTTGGCGTCGGCATTGCCGAGGTAGAAACTTTTCACCTTCAGATCCTGATAGGCCTTCTGTTTCTGCGGCTGGTCGGGATAGATGAGGAGCGTGTTGGCGTTGACCACCTTTTTCGATAGCTGGCCGGTCATCAGCAGCATGTCGACCGCTTCAAGGAGAGGGGTGTCGCGCGCGAACAGCGTGGCCTTGGTGTCCAGCCGCACGTCCTTGTCGAAGACGAAGTTCAGGCCCGATTGCCGCGAGACCATGTCGAACACATTGCGGATCGGCGCGTCGCGGAATTCCAGCGTGATCGGCTTGCGATAGGCCGGAGCGAGACTGCGCGGCGCGAGCTCGTCCGCCACGCGCAGCGACTGCGCCTGACGCAGCACCGCCTCGGCGCCCGCGTGCCCGGGCGACTGTGCCAGCACCTGCCGTGCCGCCTGCACGGCTTCGTCGATGCGGCCTTCGGCGAGATCGCGCACGGCGGTCTCGACGGCGCGCGCGTGCCGGCGGGCGTCATCGAGGCCGGCGAGGAGGGCTTTCGCGCGCGGATTCTCGGGGTGCACGGCGAGCACGCGGTGCAGCGACACCTCGGCGGCGTCGAAGCGGCCGGCGTCGAAGTCCAGCTGTGCGCGTTGCAGCCATTCGTTCGCCAGACGTTCCCGCTGCGTGTGGTAGGCGGCTTTCAGTTCGAGGTTGCCGGGCTCTTTGGCAAGCGCGTCGCGCAGGCGGGCGAGGCCGGCTTCGGGCTGTCCGGCCTCGATCAATGCCCGCCCTTTCTTCAGTTCGGTATTCGCGCAGCCGGCGGCCAGCAAG
>CAZOVQ010000019.1:0-16508 GCA_964583195.1 uncultured Thiobacillus sp. | reverse complement strand
GCGACGGCCAGCAGTTGCAGGAATTCGCGGCGATTCATGTGCATGGGGCTCTCCTTGGATCGGTGGCGGTACTGTGGTTGATTTTCTTCGCGGTACTTGCCGGGGTAAATGGTAACTCCGGTTCAGACGCGCTGAAACGAAAAAGCCCGGTCGCCCGGGCTCTTTCTGTCAGGCGTCCGCTTACTTGCGGAACACCGAGGCCTTCATCGGCAGGCCGTTGGACAGCGAGGAGTGGAAGTACTCCAGGTTGTTCATCGTGGTGCCGCCTTGAGCCGGCGGCACGGCGCGCACCTGCTTGAAGCAGCCGTCGTAGCGGCGTTGCAGCGTGAAAAGATTGTCGCCGCCGCGGAACACCGGCCAGTGGACGGCATGGCCGACCGCAGGCGAGATCAGTTCCGAGCGCAGACGCACGCCGGCATTCTGCACGTGGCAGCTGGCGCAGGCGAAGTTCAACTGGCCCTTGCGGGTGAAGAAGGTCTTCTTGCCGTCTTCGTAGGCGGCCATCGCCTTCGGTCCTTCGACCTTGATGTTCATGAGCATGCCGTCGGACAGGGTGCGCATGTAGGCGGTGAGCGTGCCCATGGTCTTCATGTCGCTGACCTTGTAGGCCTCCTCGCCGTTGGCGGTGCGGCAATCGTTGATGGCGTCCTGCAGGGTGACGACCTTGCCCTTGGCATCGTCAAACATGGGGTAGTTGCCGGCGATCATCTTGCCGCCGTTGGGCAGGCAGTCGGCGTAGGTCTTGCCGTTCTTGAACGGGGTTTCCCACATCTTGCGGCCTTTGTCGACTTCCGCTTCGAAGGGGGGGAATTCCATGATGGCGTCGTACTGCGCCTTGCTGTCGGCGTCGAAGGCGAGCGCGCCGTAGACGTAGTCGTCAAGCTTGATGTTGGGATATTTGTCGGTGTAATACTTGATGAAATCCTGCCGGTCCTGCTCGGGCGAAGCCTGCACGCTGGCCGCGCCGAATGCGATTCCCAGACTGGCCATCCCTGCCAGCAATTTTGCGATTCCGTGTTTCATGCTGTCCTCCAGAAACCTGATGAATGGTGATACGGAACGGGGCTTGCGCCCCGTTCGTGCCGCGGGTCGCGTCAGGCGATGGCGGTTTCGGCGCTGTTCTTGTCGCCCTTGTTGTCGGTCCAGTTGATGGCGACCTTGTCACCGGCCTTGGCGCCCTTGATCTTGAAGCCGAGGTAGGGGTTCTTGGAGATGCCTCCGCCGAATTCGGCGACGAGCACGGTGGCGCCGTTGAGGGTGGCGGTCACGTCCTGGATGAAGTGGGCGGGGATCAGCTGGCCGGTCTTGGCGTCTTTGCGCAGACCGGTTTCCATCGGATGGTTCATCAACACTTTGACGTCGGCGACGTCGCCCGCCATGGTGGCGCGGATACGCATGGGTTCAGCCATTTGGCTTTCCTTTCCTGAAAAATGTTCGGGTATCGAGAACGGGGCGCGGGGGATCAGCCGCCGCAGCCGCCGATGGTGACCTTGACTTCCTTGGCCGCGGTGTAGGACTTGCCGCCGGCACTGACCACTGCGCGCACGAGCGCGGTCTGGCCCATCTTGATGCGGGTGGAGACGAAACCCTGGGTACCGCCGGAGAAGCTGTAATAGCCGACCAGCGGGGTGGCGTTCTTCTCGGCGAACAACGCGATCGCGGTGGTGCCGGGAATGTTGCTCGTCACCTCGACCGGCACGACGGCGCCGTTTTCGGCGATGTCGGGCGCCTTGATCGCGATGTCTTTGGAATCGGCCGGGGCAGACATGCCCAGGCCACTCGATGCGTCGCCGACGCTCTTGGCTTCGAAAGCGGCCTTGTTCCAGGCCAGGGCCTGGGTGGGCTTCAGCAGGCCGGCGGCGACGGCGACGGCGACCGTGCTGGCACCGGCGGCGCTTTTCAGTACGTTTCTACGAAGTGCATTCATGGGCATTTCTCCTTGCTTGAACGATTGCTGCGGTGGTTTACAGACCGTACACGAAGTCGGTCACTTTATCGATTTCCTGTTCTGTCAGCACGCCATGCTTGCCGAAGGGGATCATCGTGGTCGCGGGGTTGAAGGCGGTGGCGTCCCAGATCTGGGCGCGCAGCTTGGCCTTGTCGGGGTAGCGCGCGCTCATGGCGATGAGCGGCGGCCCGTAGAGACCGGTGGACTCGGCATCCGGAACGGTGGGCATGCCGTGGCAGGCGAGGCAGTTGCCCTTGGTGCGGTTGAAGGCGATGTCCTTGCCGGTTTCCTCTTTCTTGGGCGCTGCGGTCTGGGCCATGACATTGACCGAGAGCAGCGCGGCGCCGATGGCGCAGGCGACTGCAACCTGGTGCAACTTACGCATAGTCATCCTCCTGGGTTTTGACGTCTGGGTGAGAGGGCCTGCCAGCCGGAGTCACCCCGCGGCAGGCGCTATCCATCAATGGACAGGACGGAGCATAGTGGAATTGGTTTTTGCGGTGCAAGGCCGGGCACAAATATTTACCGCCATAAAGCGGGGTAATTTCCTACCAGCCCAGTCTGCATGCGGATTTGTGGGGGAAGACCCTATTTCTCGCGCTGGGCTTTTTCGAGCGCGACCCATTCGCGTCGCCGCGCTTCCGCCGACGACATCTCGTGAAATTCCGCGTCGCCCGCCTGGAGGCCGAGCGTGATCTGTTCAATGGCCGCGCGCAGGTTGCCGGCGAGCGCGGCGGCTTCGGCTTGGGCGCGATGGCTTTGCAGCCGGTGGCCGAGCCGGTCGTGGATTTTCGCGGCCAGACGCCACAGACGGCGGTCGTCGGCGTGCAACGCGAGTTCCTGTTCGACCCGCTGACGTGCGGCTTCGGTCTGACCTGCGGCCAGCAGGGCTTCGGCGTGGCCGTAGGTGATCGGGCGGTAGCCCGGAAAGTCCTGGCTGGCCGAATGGTAGCGCGCCAGCGCCTGCGGCAGATTGCCGTCCGCCAGCGCAACCTGGGCGACCAGGTTGCGGACCATGGCGTTGTCCGGCGCAAGGGCGAGGAGCGTGCGGGTTTCGCGCTCGGCCTCGTCGAAGCGACGCGCGCGCAAAAGGCTGAGCGTCAGGCCGTAGCGGGCGGCGGCCTCGCTGCTGTAGCGGCGCTCGTCGAGCGTGGCGCGCGCGGCCGCGAGCGCGTCGCTGGCGTTGCCCAGGCGGGCGCGCAGACGGGCACGCACGAGCTGGAAGTCGAGGCTGTCGGCCACCTGGTGGTAGGGCAGGGATTCGCTGCGCGCCGCCATGTCCGCGATGCGTTCGGTGGTCAGCGGGTGGGTGCGCAGGTAGGCGGGCGCGCTGCTGTCGTAGAAGCGGTTGGCGCGCAGCAGGCGGCTGAAGAAGCCGCTCATGCCGCGCGAATCGAATCCGGCCTCGGCCAGCATGTCATAGCCGACGCGGTCGGCTTCGTGTTCGAACTCGCGGCTGAAATTGAGCTGGTTCTGAATCGAATAGGCCTGGGTCGAGGCGATGGCCGCGGTGGCCACGGAAGGATTGGAACGTGCGGCCAGGAGCGCCAGTGCCAGTGCCGCCAGCGTCGGCCACTGGCTCTGGCTTTGCGACGCGACCATGCGTGCGATGTGGTTCTGCGTGACGTGGGCGATTTCGTGCGCAACCACACCGGCGAGTTCGGATTCGCTTTGCGCGGCGAGCAGAAGACCGGTATGCACGCCGATGCTCCCGCCGGGCAGGGCGAAGGCGTTGATGCTGGGATCGTCGACGACGAAAAATGCGAATTCGCGGTGATTGTGCGGGCTCACCGACACCAGCCGGTAGCCGAGCTGGTTGAGATAGGTTTCGGCTTCGGGGTCGTCCAGATAGCGCGGGTCGGCGTAAACGTCACGCAGGATGACGCGGCCCAGCGCGGCTTCCTCCTGGTCGGAAAAATACTGGCGCGAGACTTCGCCGAGATCGGGCAGATCGGCGGCGAGGACGGGCTGGATGGCGAGGGCAAGGGCGAGTAGACGACGCAACATTGGTTCAGGTAAGGCGCGGACAAAATGCTATGGTTTACGATGCGCGCATTAGCTAAGGGGTTCCAGAACGTGAGCGAATTCACCCATTTCGACGCGGCCGGCCGGGCCATCATGGTCGACGTGGCGGACAAGGCAGAGACGCGTCGCGTCGCGGTCGCGCGCGGCCGCATCCGCATGTTACCCGATACCCTCGCGCGCATCCTCGACGGCCAGGCAGCCAAGGGCGACGTGCTGGGGGTGGCGCGCATCGCGGCGATCCAGGCGACCAAGCGCACCGCCGAACTGATTCCCCTGTGCCATCCGCTCGCGCTTACCCGGGTGACGGTCGAACTCGAGGCCGATGCGAAGGATGCCGCCATCGATTGCACGGTGACCGCCGAAACCGTCGGCAAGACCGGTGTCGAGATGGAAGCCTTGACCGGCGTCTCTGTCGCGCTGCTGACCATTTACGACATGTGCAAGGCGGTCGATCGCGGCATGACGATTGAATCCGTTCGGCTGCTGGAAAAGAAGGGCGGCAAATCCGGGCACTGGCGAACGGCCTGATTGTGTCTGGTCTGAATTTTCTCTTGTTGCGCCGCGGTTTCGCGTCAAGATGCAGGCATGAGCCACAGTCGAAAAATGGCGGGCGCCGTGGTGCTGGCGGCGCTCGTCGCCGCATCACCTGCGCCTGCCGCACTCCCCGATGCGCAGGTTTTCGCGGGCGGCGACGCGCGCCTGCTGCTCTGGGTCGCTTCCGAACGCGGCCGCACGCCGCCCGAACTGGATGCCGCGGCGAAGCTGGCGGCCGCCGGTACGACGGTATGGTCGCTCGACCCGGCCAGCGCGTTTTTCCTGCCGCAATTGCCGAGCAGCATGGACGCCATCCCCGTGGGCAACATGGCCGACTGGCTGGAGGCCGCGCTGGCGGGCGGCAGGTCGGCAAGCGTGTACGCCGTGGCGCGCGCGGCGGTGCCGGTGCTGCGCGCCGCTGCCCGGCTCGATGCCGCCCGGCGTGGTCGTCTGTGCGTGCTGCTGATGCATCCCAATCTTTATGTATCGGCCGAAGCCCTGGCCGACGCGGCCTATCTCGACCCTGGTCGCCTTGATGGCCTGCGTGTGCGCGTGCTGCAGCCGCGCCGCTCGGCGGCCACGCCCTGGCTGCCGGGTTTGCTGGCGCATCTGGCGGCGCACGGCGCCACGGTCAGCCATGTGATGCTGGAAAATCTGCGCGAGACTTACTGGGCGCGCGAGGCGCCGACCGATTTCGAAACCGGCGAAGGTGCGCGTCTGGATGCGATGCTGACGCGCGAGATGAAGACAGGAGGCTGCATATGATGAACCGGCGAAGCTGGATGCCGGCCCTGGTTCTGGGCCTGGGCCTGACGCTGGGCCTGACGCCTGGCGCAGCGCGGGCGGCCGGGCCGGAGACGCATTCGCCCCGCACGCCGCCGGCGTTCGCGGCCGTCGATCTGCAAGGGACGACGAAGACGCTCGCGGACTATCGCGGCAAGGTGGTGCTGCTGAATTTCTGGGCGACCTGGTGCCCGCCCTGCCGGCGCGAGATGCCCTCGATGGAGCGTCTGCGCCGGAAAATGGCCGGTCGTCCGCTGGAAATCGTGGCGCTCGACAGTGCTGAACCGGCGGCGGAAGTCCGCGCCTTCCTGAAAACCCTGGACCTCGGATTTCCCGTTCTGCTCGACCCCGAAGGCGAAAACACGATGCGCTGGAAAGTCTATGCGCTGCCGACGACTTTCCTGCTGGATGTCGAAGGACGCATCCGCTACGTGCTCAAGGGCGGGGCGGAGTGGGACGAGGGCGAGGCCCGGCAGGCGGTGGAATCCCTGCTGGCGGAAATCGCGCCCCCCGAGGCCGGCTTGTCCAAGCCCATGAATCCATGATGGTTTTTTCGCGCCAGGCGGCCAATGATGATACCGGACGGCTTGCCACGGCGCAGGGTAGTGTGCACAATACCGGCATATTCGGAATGATTAATATTTAGCCGTCTTTCGCGGCGGGACGACGCGGTCCCGGCGCATCCCAACCCTCCGGACTGTCGCCCGGCGCCGACTGTCGGAGACGGTTCTGTCTGGCCCCTGACTTTCCACGGCCCCTGCTCGTTGCCGATAGGGCCGGGCCGTGTTCGGCGTCACGCGCTTGCGTGGCGTAACGGCGCGGCCGGGAGGGCTCGGGACGGCCTCGTATCCAGGAATCGCATGAACGCCAAAATCAAGCTCGAAAACCATGACCGGCAGTCGATCAAGTACACCACCTGCTACATGTGCGCCTGCCGCTGCGGCATCAAGGTGACGCTGGAAGACGAGAAGGTGCGTTTCATCCAGGGCAACCGCAACCACCCGACCAACCAGGGCGTGCTGTGCGCCAAGGGTTCGGCGGGGATCATGAAGCAGTATTCGACCGCCAAGCTGACGCAGCCCTTGATGAGAAAACCGGGCACCGAGCGCGGCGAGGGTGTCTACGAGGCGATTTCCTGGGAACAGGCGCTCGACGTGCTGACCACGCGTCTCGGCGACATCCGCGCGACCGACCCGTCCAAGCTCGGTTTCTTCACGGGCCGCGACCAGATGCAGGCACTGACCGGCCTGTGGGCGCAGCAGTTCGGTACCCCGAACTGGGCGGCGCACGGCGGTTTCTGTTCAGTGAACATGGCCGCCGCCGGCCTCTACACCATCGGTTTCTCGTTCTGGGAATTCGGCGCGCCCGACTGGGATTTCGCCAGGTACTTCATCATGTGGGGCGTGGCGGAAGACCACTCGTCCAACCCGATCAAGATCGGTCTGGAAAAACTCAAGCGCCGCGGCGGCAAATTCGTCACCGTCAACCCGGTGCGCACCGGCTATTCGGCGATCGCCGACGAATGGCTGCCGATCAAGCCCGGCATGGACGGCCTGCTGGCGATGTCCATGGTGCACGTGCTCTTGAAGCACGAGCAGTTCGATTACGACTTTCTGGTCAAGTACACCAACGCCTCCTGGCTGGTGGTGCAGACGCCGGGGCGGAAGGGCGATGGTCTGTTCCTGCGCGACGAGGCGGGCAATCCGCTGATCTGGGACATCGAGAAGGAAGTGTTCAAGAATGGCGTGGACGGCGACATCGCGCCGGCGCTGTTCGGCGAATACGTGGCGCCGGATGGTCGCCGCGTGAAGACGGTGTTCTCACTGGTCGCCGAGCGCTATCTCGATGCACGCTACGCGCCGGAAAACGTCGCGCTCGAAGTCGGCCTGCCGGCCGAGACCATAACCCGCATCGCGATGGAAATGGCGCACGTCGCGTTCAAGGAGGCGGTCGAGCTGCCCATCGAGTGGACCGACGTGTGGGGCCGGAAACATGAAAAAGTGGTGGGCCGTCCGGTCGCCATGTACGCGATGCGCGGCATCTCCGCGCATTCCAACGGTTTCCACGCCTGCCGCGCCGTGCACTTCATCCAGATGCTGCTCGGCGCGCTCGACGGCCCGGGCAACTTCCGCGCCCGTGCGCCGTATCCCAAGCCGATTCCGCCGCACCAGCTGCCGGAAAACAACGTCGACATCATCAACGCGCCGAATACGCCGCTGTCGCGTCCGCCGCTCGGTTTTCCGACGCGGCCGGAAGAACTGGTGGTGGATGAATTCGGCAATCCGCTGCGCATCGACAAGGCCTTCTCCTGGGAGACGCCGCTGTCCTCGCACGGCCTGATGCACATGGTCATCACCAATGCGACCAACCACGATCCCTACGCGCTCGATACGCTGATCCTGTTCATGGCCAACATGGCGTGGAACTCGTCGATGAACACGGCGAACATCCAGGACATGCTGCGCGCCAAGGATCCGGAGAACTTCGGCGAGTACAAGATTCCCTTCCTGGTCGTCATCGATGCCTTCCATTCGGAGATGACCAACTTCGCCGACCTGATCCTGCCGGATACCACATACCTCGAACGGCACGACTGCATCTCGCTGCTCGACCGTCCGATCTCCGAGCCGGACGCGGCGGCCGACGCGATCCGCTATCCGCTGGTCAAGCCCGACCGCAACGTGCGCCCCTGGCAGGAGGTGATGGTCGAACTCGCGTCGCGCCTGAAGTTCCCGGCGTTCACCCACAAGGATGGCACGCGCAAGTTCAAGGATTATCCCGACTTCATCGTCAATTACGAGCGCTCGCCCGGCATCGGTTTCCTCTCGGGCTGGCGCGGCGCAGACGGTACGAAGTCGCTCAAGGGCGAGCCCAACCCGAAGCAGTGGGACAAGTACATCGAGAACCAGAGCTTCTTCGCGCACCACTGGCCGGACAACCAGAAATACATGCGCTACGCCAACCGCGATTACCTCGAAGTTGCGGCGGATGCGGGCTTCGTCGGCAAGGTCGAGCCCATCATCATGCAGTTCTGGTCCGAGCCGCTGCAGAAATTCCGTCTCGCCGGCCAGGGCCTGTACGACGGCCCGCAGCCCAACAACCAGGTCGACCGCGAGCGCCTGGTGAAATATTTCGACCCGCTGCCGATGTGGTACGAACCGCTGGAGCAGCAGCGCGTGGACGCGAACGAATATCCCTTCTTCGCGCTGACCCAGCGTCCGATGTTCATGTACCACTCGTGGGATTCGCAGAACGTCTGGCTGCGCCAGATCATGGCGCAGAACTACCTGTACATGAACGCGCGCCGCGCCGCCGAAATGGGCATCCAGGACTTCGACTGGATCTGGGTTGCGTCGCACAACGGCAAGATCCGCTGCCAGGTGAAAACGATGGAAGGCACCCAGGAAGACACCATCTGGACCTGGAATGCCATCGGCAAGCAGAAGGGCGCCTGGGGCCTGAAGGAAAACGCATCCGAGGCGACCAAGGGCTTCCTGCTCAACCACCTGATTTCCGAACTGCTGCCGGAGAAATCCGGCGAACGCCGCGTCACCAACTCCGACCCGGTGACCGGCCAGGCCGCGTGGTTCGACCTGCGCGTGCGCATCTGGAAGGCCGCGCCGGGCGAGACCGGGGCCTGGCCGCAGTTCGACGCGCTGAAACCCTACCCGGGCGACGAGCGCTACGAACGGCCCCACGTGCTGCGCTACGACGCGCGCAGCCACGAGAAGAACTGATGCGTTTCAAATGAATACAAAGACGAGAGAGAACATGAGGCTGGAACTATCATGAGACTGGGTTTGGTCATCGACCTCGACGTATGCGTGGGCTGCCATGCCTGCGCCATCGCCTGCAAGGAATGGAACGCGTCCGGCACCATCGGTCCGCTGTCGGACTACCAGCCCTACGGCGCGGAGCCGTCCGGCGTGTGGTTCAACCGGATTCGCCATTTCGAAATGGACGAATACCCGAACAACAAGACCGTCAACTTCCCGATGTCGTGCAACCACTGCGAGGACGCCGACTGCGTCACCGTGTGCCCGACCGGAGCCTCGTACAAGCGCGCCGAAGACGGCATCGTGCTGGTCGACCAGGACAAGTGCATGGGCTGCAACTACTGTTCCTGGGCCTGCCCCTACGGCGCACGCGAACTCGACCGTTCCAGCGGCACGATGAAGAAATGCACGCTGTGCGTGGACCGCATCTACGACCAGAACCTGCCTGTCGAGGAACGCCAGCCCTCCTGCGTGCTGACCTGCCCGGCCCACGCGCGCATGTTCGGCGATTTCGACGATCCGGATTCGGCAGTATCGCGCGTAGTGCGCGAGCGCGGCGGCTACGGCCTCATGCCCGAACTCAACTACAACCCGACCAACCAGTATCTGCCGCCGCGCCGCACGCCAGTGATCGAGATCGACAGCAAGCCCAGGGGCGGCCTGAAGGAAAGCATCAAGCAGTTCGCCAACCGGCTGGTGCGTCGTTAAGAACCCAGGAGTCGTCATGCATCCCGCTTTCTCCGTCATTTTCTTTACCGTGGCGTCGGGCGCCGGCTTCGGCCTGTTCTCGCTGCTGTTCATCGCCGACACCTTCAAGCTGGGCGGTGGCTTCAGCCAGGATCAGCTCGTCGCCGGCGGCCTCATGGCGATGGGGCTGGTCGTGTTCGGCCTGTTGTCCTCGACCTTCCACCTGGCCAACCCGAAAAATGCCTGGCGTGCGTTCTCGCGCTTCCGAACCTCCTGGCTATCGCGTGAAGGCGTGTTCGCGGTGATATTCATGCCGCTGGCGCTGATTTATCTTGCCAGCATCATGTTCGGGGCGCCGCAGTGGCTGCGCGAAATCAGCGGTTTTCTCACCGCGGTGCTGGCCTGGATCACCGTGTTCTCGACCGGCATGATCTACGCCTGCCTGAAAACCATCCGCCAGTGGAACACCCCGCTGGTGCCCGCCAACTACCTGGCGCTCGGCTACGCCAGCGGCAGCCTGCTGCTGCTGCTCGGCGCGGTGATCGCCGAGCTCGACACCACGCCCTACATCGCGATGTCGGCCCTGATCGTGGCCATCGCCGCGGTGCTGAAAGCGATCTACTATTTCTGGATTCGCAGCCCTGGTCTCACGCCGACGGTCAACACAGCAACCGGACTGACCCGCGCCAAGGTCAA
Organism: uncultured Thiobacillus sp.; assembly: GCA_964583195.1. GTDB lineage: Bacteria > Pseudomonadota > Gammaproteobacteria > Burkholderiales > Thiobacillaceae > Thiobacillus. The sequence continues at coordinate 6,059 of CAZOVQ010000019.1, read as the reverse complement.
GCTGCTCGATACCGGCCACACGCACGGTACCTTCCTCACCCAGGAATTCGGCTTCCAGCTCGCGCGCAAGCAGGCCGGGCTGATCAAGTCGCTGGTTTTCGTGGTGGGCTTCGGTCTTCCCGGTCTCATGCTGGTCTGGGTGTTCAACCAGCAGGGCGGCATGACGGCTGCCGTCGTCGCGGCGCTCGCGGGTCTGGCGGGCGCCGCGATGGAGCGCTGGCTGTTCTTCGCCGAGGCGCGTCATGTGGTGAACCTTTACCACGGCGCGCAGCGTTGCTGACCCACCGGACTGCGGCCAGGGGCATACTTGGCCGCAACCGGGACTTCAGATATATTAGAAAATTCTAATTTTTACATGACGGGAGTTTGACGCCCATGTTCGGATTGTCTGGTTTCAAGGAAGTCGACCCGGGATACGTTGCCGAGATCGCCGCCAAGGGCGCGCAGCTGATCGATGTCCGCACCGAGGCCGAAGTCGCGCAAGGGGTGATCGACGGCGCCATCCACATTCCCCTGCATCTGCTGCCATTGCGCGCGGCGGACATTCCGCAGGACAAGCCGGTGGTCATCTATTGCCGCTCCGGCGCGCGTTCCGCGCAAGCCTGCGCCTTCATGGCGTCGAAAGGCTATGACAACATGCACAACCTCGCGGGCGGCATCATGGCCTGGGCGCGTTCGGGCAATGCGCTGGCCCGCCCGGCCCGAAGCGACTCATAAATAAAGCTGATTGCAGCCATGAATGGAGTTGCAATGACCGGTCTTCTGGTTTAAGGTTACGCAGCCTTTTTACACGTTCCAGGCTTTACGTACGTTTCAAGGTGGCGCAGCGTTCCCGGGTAGAGTGGCGCGGCGCTTCAAGTAGCGCAGCTTTTTTCAATGTTTCAAGTGGCCCGGCATTTTGCGTGCCTGCCGATTTTGTTTCGTTAGGAGAACAACATGAACTTCGATAAAGAACTCGACGCCCGCGGTCTGAACTGCCCCCTTCCCATCCTGCGCGCCAAGAAGGCGCTGGGCGAGGTCGGCGCCGGCCAGGTGCTGAAAATCGTGTCCACCGATCCGGGTTCGGTCAAGGATTTCGCCGCTTTCGCCAAGCAAACCGGCAATGAACTGCTGTCCACCGCCGAAGCCGGCGGCGAATTCACCTTCTTCATGAAGAAGAAGTAAGCAGCAAGCCCCACAACCGGCGCCGTCTGTTCAGCACGAACACGCGGCGCCGTTTTTCAACCGGAACAGGAGAGACGCAACATGGATACCAAAAAAATGGCCATCATCGCCACCAAGGGCACGCTGGATTGGGCTTATCCGCCCTTCATCCTCGCGTCCACCGCGGCGGCACTGGGTTACGAAACCCAGATTTTCTTCACCTTTTATGGCCTCCAGCTCGTCCGCAAAGACCTGTCCGGTCTGAAAGTGAGCCCGCTGGGCAACCCCGGCATGCCGATGAAAATGCCCTTCGGCCCCAAGTGGTTCAAGAGCATCAACTGGAACATGCCGAATGCCATCCAGTCGCTCGTGCCCGGTTACGAGAACGTGGCCACCGGTCTCATGAAAATGACCATCGCCAATAACGGCGTGGCCACCATCCCCGATCTGCGCAGCCTGTGTCAGGAAGCAGAAGTCAAGTTCATCGCCTGCCAGATGACCGTCGAACTCTTCGGTTTCGACCACAGCGACTTCATCGACGGCATCGAATATGGCGGCGCCGCCACCTTCTTCGAGTTTGCCGGCGAAACCGACATCTGCCTGTTCATCTGAACCCCGGAATCCTGGATTCCGATAAGCCCGCCCTCAAGGCGGGCTTTGTTTTGTCCGCTTAATGGGTCGGATGCATTCGGCCCAGATTTTTTTATGTCTCATCCAGACCACAACATCCGGCGACATGCGGTCGATATGTACCATACGGCTTGTGGGAACCGGCGCCAGCCCTTAGCCTACCGGCGGCGCATCCGGTTGACCGATGTTTCCGCATTGTGACGCCGCGCAACCCATCATTACACCACTTGGAGAACTCTATGAAATTCACCCGCGTTTTCGCGTTTCTGACGCTGGCCGGCATGGCGGGCAGCGCGCTTGCCACCAACGGCTACTTCCTGCACGGCTACGGCATGAAAGCCAAGGGCCGGGCCGGTGCGGCCACGGCCACGGCAGACGACGCCTTTGGCGGCGCGAACAACCCGGCCAGCATGGCTTTTTCGGGCGACCGTCTCGAACTGGGGGTGGATTTGTTCAGCCCGAGGCGCGAAGCCCAGCGTTCGGGCCTTGCGAACGCATTCGGGCCGGGGCAGGGCTTCCCCGATGCCGAGGTTGAAAGCGGCACCGATCACTTCCTGATCCCGGAATTCGGCTTCAACAAGATGATCCGCCCCGATCTCGCGCTGGGCGTAACCGTCTACGGCAACGGAGGGATGAACACCGACTTCAAGCAGGGGCAGACCGATTCGTCCGTTTGTACGCAGGGCAACGTGGTCGGCGCGGGGAATTACAACCTGCTGTGCGGCGAAGGCGAACTGGGCGTGGATCTCGCGCAGGCCATCGTTGCACCGACGGTCGCATACAAATTCATGCCCAACCACTCGATCGGCGTTGCTCCGCTGCTGGGGGTGCAGCGTTTCAAGGCGCGCGGCCTGGGCGCCTTTAGCACCCTGTCGAGCGATTCGAACAATCTCACCAACAAGAGCTACGACTATTCGTTCGGCTATGGCGTGCGCGTCGGTTACTTCGGCCGCATCACCCCGACCGTGTCGGTCGGCGCAGCTTTCGCCTCGAAGATGTATTTCGACGAATTCAGCGATTACAAAGGGCTGTTCGCCGAGCAGGGCGATTTCGACATTCCCTCCAACTGGAGCCTGGGCGTGGCCTGGCAGGCGACCCCCCGCCTCATGTTCGCCTTCGACTACCAGCGCATCAACTACGACGGCGTCGATTCGGTGAGTAATCCCAGCACCAATCAGGCGGCACTGGGCGCGAACAATGGCCCCGGCTTCGGCTGGACCGACATCGACGTGTTCAAGCTGGGGGTGGAATTTGCCTACAGCAAGTCGCTGATGCTGCGCGCCGGCTGGAACCACGGTGAAAACCCGATCGAATCGAAGGACGTGACCTTCAACATCCTCGCCCCGGGCGTGGTCAAGGATCACGCGACGCTGGGCGCGACCTACACCTTCGCCTCCGGCGACGAGCTGACCGTGACCTACATGCACGCCTTCCGCAACAGCGTCAAGGGGGCTTCTGTCCTGCCGCCGCTGTTTACCAACGGCGCCCAGCCCGCATCCGGGACGGAACGCATCGAGATGTACCAGAACTCGCTGGGTGTGCAGTACAGCTGGAAGCTGTAAGCGCGTTTCTCCAGGGACAAAAAAGCCGGGGCTTCCCCGGCTTTTTTGTGGGCCGCTGCCAGGCGGCGGTTTACAGGCGCGCGTGCCGGGCTTCGAGTTTGCCGAGCATGGCGCTGAAGTCGGCAAGCCGCGTCCGTTCCTGAGCGACGACAGCTGCCGGGGCACGCTCGACGAAGCTGGCGTTGCCCAGACGGGCGTGGGCTTTGCTGATCTCGCCGCGCAGGCGTTCGATTTCCTTGCCGATCCGGTCGCGTTCGGCGTCGCGGTCGATTTCGACGACGAGCATGAGCCGCATCTCGCCGACGAGCGCGACCGGGGCGTCGGCGTCTGCGAGCGCGTCGACCACGCTGACGTCGGAGAGCTTGCCGAGCAGCTTGATGTAGGGGACGAGCGCGCCGACCCGCGCCGCGTCGCCTTCGATGACGAGCGGCACGCGCGCGGCGGGGGAAAGATTCATTTCGCTGCGCAGGGTGCGGCAGGCGCCGACCAGTTCTTTCAGCACGGCGATGCGCGCGGCGGCCTCGGGCGCTTGCGCAAAGTCGCCGCCGCGCGGGTAGGGGGCGCGCATCAGGCTTGTGCCCGGCACCCCCGCCAGCGGCGCGACTTTCTGCCAGAGTTCCTCGGTTATGAAGGGAAGCAGGGGATGCGCGAGGCGCAACGTGGCTTCGAGCACGCTGGAGAGGGTCTGGCGCGTTGCGCGCCGCGTGGCCTCGCCGCCTTCGTTCAACTGGACTTTGGCGAGTTCGAGATACCAGTCGCAGAACTCGTCCCAGACGAATTCATACACGGCGCGCGCGACCTGGTCGAAGCGGTAGGCGGTGTAGGCGTCGCGCACGTCGTTCACGGCCTGACCCAGCCGCGCGACGATCCAGCGGTCGGCGTCCGAGTGGTGCAATGCGGACGCGGCATCGAGTCCGAAGTCGTGCCCTTCCAGATTCATCAGTGTGAAGCGGGTCGCGTTCCACAGCTTGTTGCAGAAGTTGCGGTAGCCTTCGCAGCGGGCGAGGTCGAACTTGATGTCGCGGCCGTGGGTGGCGAGGCTGGCGAAGGTGAATCTCAGGGCGTCGGTGCCGAATGCGGCGATGCCTTCCGGGAATTCGCGGCGGGTGCGCTTTTCGATTTTCTGCGCGTCCTTCGGATTCATCAGGCCGGTGGTGCGTTTGGCGACCAGCGCGTCGAGGTCGATGCCGTCGATCAAATCGATCGGATCGAGCACGTTGCCCTTGGATTTGCTCATCTTCTGGCCTTCGGAATCGCGCACCAGCCCGGTGACGTACACCTCGCGGAACGGCACCTTGCCGGTGAAATGCCGCGTCAGCATCACCATGCGAGCGACCCAGAAGAAGATGATGTCGAAGCCGGTGACGAGTACCGAGGTCGGCAGATAGCGCGCCAACTCGGGCGTCTGCTCGGGCCAGCCGAGCGTCGAGAACGGCCACAGCGCGGAGGAGAACCAGGTGTCGAGCACGTCGTTGTCTTGCGTGAGCGGGCGGCCGCCGGCCTGTTTGACCGCTTCGGCTTCGGTCGCGGCAACATAAAAATTACCGTCTTCGTCATACCACGCCGGGATGCGGTGGCCCCACCACAATTGCCGGGAAATGCACCAGTCCTGGATGTTTTCCAGCCATTGGCGGTAGGTCGTCGTCCAGTTCTCCGGCACGAAACGCAGTTCGCCCGTATCGACCGCGGCCAGCCCGTCGCGGGCGAAGTCTTCCATGCTCATGAACCACTGGTCGGTGAGCATGGGCTCGATCACCGCATGGGTGCGGTCGCCACGCGGAATCATGAGCTTGTGCGGTTTGGCCGAGACGAGTAGCCCCTGCACCTGCAGCGCGTCGAGCAGTTTCTGCCGCGCGGCGTAGCGGTCGAGCCCCTGGTATTCCGCCGGGCACACGTCGTTCATTTTCGCGTCCGGCGTGAAGACGTTGATCGGCACGAGCTTGTGGCGCTGCCCCACTTGATAGTCGTTAAAGTCGTGCGCGGGCGTGATCTTGACGACGCCGGTGCCGAATTCGCGGTCAACGTAGTCGTCGGCGACGATGGGGATGCTGCGATGGACGATGGGCAGACGCACGGTCTTGCCGACGAGATGCGCGTAGCGTTCGTCACCGGGGTGGACGGCGACGGCGGTGTCGCCCAGCAGCGTTTCCGGCCGGGTCGTCGCCACGGTGAGATGCCCCGAGCCGTCTTCGAGCGGGTAGTTGATTTCCCAGATGAAGCCGTCTTCCTCGGCGGACACGACTTCGAGGTCGGACACGGCCGTGCCGAGCACGGGATCCCAGTTCACCAGCCGCTTGCCACGATAGATGCGTCCTTCGCGGTAGAGCCGCACGAAAATTTCGGTGACCGCCTTCGACAGCCCCGCGTCCATGGTGAAGCGCTCGCGGCTCCAGTCGGGGCTGGTGCCGAGCCGGCGCATCTGCCGGGTGATGGTCGAGCCGGAATGCGCCTTCCACTCCCATACCTTTTCCAGGAACTGCTCGCGGCCCAGGTCGTGGCGTGTAAGCTTCTGCGCGTCGAGCTGACGCTCCACCACGATCTGGGTGGCGATGCCGGCGTGATCGGTGCCCGGCTGCCACAGGGTATTGTAGCCGTCCATGCGATGAAAGCGGATCAGCGCGTCCATCAGCGTGTGCTGGAAGGCGTGGCCCATGTGCAGCGTGCCGGTGACGTTCGGCGGCGGCAGCAGGATGCAATAGTTGCCCGGCGCGCCGTCCGCCGTGC
>CAZOVQ010000018.1:0-16591 GCA_964583195.1 uncultured Thiobacillus sp. | reverse complement strand
AGGACGCCGACGTTGCCATCCTGCGCCAGTGCCTCAAAACCAAGATGAACCTGGAGATGGCCGTCACCGAAGAAATGCTCGCCATCGCCATCGACACCCGGCCGCAGGACGTCTGCCTCGTCCCCGAAAAGCGCGAGGAACTCACCACCGAAGGCGGCCTCGACGTCAAAGGGCAGATGAGCAAGATCGGTGACGCCTGCAAGCGCCTGGCCGACGCCAATATCCGCGTCTCGCTCTTCATCGACGCCGACTTAGCCCAGCTCGATGCCGCACTGGCCTGCGGCGCGCCCGTCGTCGAAATCCACACCGGCGCTTACGCCGATGCGGAGACGGACGACGCGCGCAGCGCCGAATTCGAACGCATCCGCAAAGCGGTCGCCTACGGCCGCAGCATCGGTCTCACCGTCAACGCCGGTCACGGCCTCACCTACCACAACGTCCAGCCCATCGCCGCGCTGCCCGGCATCCATGAGCTCAACATCGGCCATGCCATCGTCGCGCAGGCGCTGTTCGTGGGGTGGAAAGAAGCGGTGGCGGAGATGAAGCGGCTGATGGTGGAAGCGGCTGGGCGCTAATCCGGAGCTGCGCGGGGGTCACGCCAGCATGGTCGTCAGCGCGGCGGCGTCGAGCGGCGGGCTGATGTAGAAGCCTTGCGCTTCCTCGCACCCCATGCCGCGAAGGAAGGCGGTCTGGCCGAAACTTTCGACCCCTTCGGCGATGACCCGCATGCCAAGATTGTGGCCCAGCTCGACGATCGCGCGCACCAGGGTCGCGTCGCCTGCGTCGTGTTCGAGATTGCGCACGAAAGACTGGTCTACCTTGAGTTTGTCGATGGGCAGGCGCCGCAGCGAGGCAAGCGAGGAATAACCCGTGCCAAAATCGTCCATTGCGATGCGCACGCCAAGCTGCTTCAGTTCGTTCATCGTCTGGATGGAGTGAGTGACATCCTCCATGGCGAGGCTCTCGGTGATTTCCAGTTCCAGAGCTTGTTCGGGCAGGCCGCTGGCGGCGAGAATGTCAGCGATGCAGCCGGCGAGGCCGGGAGCCATGAACTGTCGCGCGGACAGATTGACCGCAATCGAAAAATCCAGCAAACCCGCGTCGCGCCAGACGCGCGCCTGGGCGCAGGCGGCGCGCAATACCCATTCGCCGATCGGCACGATCAGGCCGGTTTCTTCCGCGATGGGAATGAAGCGCGACGGCAGGACCACGCCGAGCGTGCGATGCTGCCAGCGCAGCAGGACTTCCGCGCCGACGATGCGGTGCGTGACGATATCCACTTGCGGCTGGTAGAGCAGGCTCAGTTCGTCGCGTTTCAAAGCGTCGTGCAGATCGTTTTCCAGGGCCAGGCGCTCGCGTGCCTCGTCCGACAGGGCACGGTCGTAGGCGCGATAATGTTCGCCGTTCCCTTCCTTGGCGCGTTGCAGCGCGCTGTCCGCGTGGCTGATGAGGGTGATCGCGTCGTTGCCGTCGGCCGGAAATCCGCTTGCGCCCATGCTGATGCCGAGAAAGAATCCCTGGCTGTCAACCTGTACCGGAGTTTCGAAGCTCCTTACCAGTCTCGCGGCGAGGCGGCGCGGCAGCTCCGCTTCACCCGGGCAGGGCAGCAGCAGGCCGTAGACCGCCCCCTCGAAACGGTAGAGCCGTGTGCCCGTACAAAGCTCCGTGCACGTCGCAAGGGTTTCTTCGAGACGTCGGGCCACTGTTTGCAGGAGGCGGTCTGCCATGCCGTGGCCGACGCCCGCGACGATATGGCGCAGTCGGTTGATTCCGAGCAGCGCCACGACACACGGCTCGCCGCGTGCGATCAGGGCGTCGATTTCCTCGACGAAGTAGCGCCGGTTGGGCAGCCCGCTCAGCGGATCGTGGCGCGTCAGATAAAGCAGGCGCCGCTCGGCCTCGCGGTGCGCCGTGACGTCGCGGAGGTAGGCGTGGAATATTTCCGCGTCGGCGAGATGGAAGACCGCGGTTTCATATTCGCGTCCCAGAGCCGGATATTGCCAGTAGGCGATCTCGGTGCCGCTCTGCGCCAGCTGTTGCAGCCGCATGGCGGCATCTTCGGGCAGCAGCAGATGAAAGGCCTCCGCAGGCGCCCCCAAGGATACGAGCGTTGCGCGCGCGCCAGGATTGGCGTAGCTCACCCGGCCCTCGCGGTTCAGGCGGAGTACCGGCGCCGGATTCTTTTCGACGAATGAATCCGGCGGCGCGGGCGGGGCTGCGCGCGTTTCAGGAAAGTGAACCGGGGCGCCCCGCTCCATGACGGGTCTATCGATTGAAACGCTGGGCGATGAGGTGATCGAGGCTCAGCTTGCCGGGACCGGAGAAGAGCAGCGGCAGGAACATGATCAGATACATCAGGGGCAGCTTGAAACCGTTGTCGCAGACGTTATAGCCGTTGCCCGCATGCACGCTGACCCAGGCGACAATCGTCAGGATGATGAGCGAAACACTGGCGAAGCGCGTGCCCAGGCCGACGACCAGCATGATAGGGCCCAGCAGTTCTGACCAGGTGGAAATCTGCCAGCTGATGTCGGCGGGAATCACATTAAAGGGGAAGGGAAATTGTCCCTGAATGTCCGCAAACCAGTTTTTGCCGTTGAATTTTTCCATGCCCGATTCCCAGAATTCGTAGGCGAGCAGGAAGCGCAGTCCCAGCTGTGGAAGAAATTCGCCCACTCGATTGAGCAGGCCGAAAACGTCGCGCACCAGGCAGGACAGGCAGGCGTTCACACTCATGATACTCTCCTATGCAATGAATTTGACGGCTTGATGCCGGTTTGTCGGGGACGAACCGGCGCGTGGCCGGTCGCACGCATACCGACGGGTAATTTACTTCGCGCCGCCGCACTTGCCTTCGGCTGCCTTGACATCCTTCGCGCCGCCGCACTTGCCTTCGGCCGTCTTGGCATCCTTCGCGCCGCCGCACTTGCCTTCGGCTGCCTTGCCGGCCTCCCGGGATTTGTCGGCGGCGGGTTCCATGTAGCCTTGCGACAGTTCTGTCGACTTGAACGGGTTGCCGGCAAAGTAGGCGATGCCCGCCGCGCCAGCAGCTGTCAACGCCAGGGCGATCGTGGTTTTGGATGCTTTCATATTGCATTCTCCTGAATTGAAAAGGTGCTCGAGGGCTGGCGAGCCGCGACGGCAGTTTTCGCAGAAATCTGCCGTCGCAGCCGGTACCACGGTTTTTTATCGCCTTGCGGCAGACAGGCCGAAACGACAGCAGTTCGCGGGCGAGGCAAAGAACACCGTGTGCACACCGCGGTGCCAGGTGCGCGGGCCCCGTTGCTCGCTGTGTGGTTCGTGCCTGGAGCGTCCAGCCCCTGGGTTCGTCGGCGCGGGGGCGGCATCCTGACAGTTTTTTCATACCACGTCCCACTACGGCGGAATGGGAGGTTGTTTCTGGCATGGTAATCGCAAGGGTTTGGGAACCCCGGTTTGCAGGAGAGGCGCATGAGCGAACGTGAACCCCAAGTCCGGCACGGAGGCATGGACGCGGCCGAACTGGCGACGATGCTGAATGCGATCATCGAAGCGCGTGGCGGGCTGTCAGCGATTCATCGATTGCTTGACGAAGCCGCGACGATGCAAGAAATACGCGAACGTTTCGCCCGCTGGCAGACGGGGCGGGGGCGTGCTACAGTCGCGGCCGCGGAGAAATCACCAACGACAAGACATACCCGGAAAGGCGCGTGGTGCCCGCCGTGCCTGCGTCCCTGATTGACGGCCAGACATGCGCGAGCCGTTTTCGAACCTGTTCGGCCGCCGAGCCTTGCGGCCCAGGGGAGCCTTTCCACACATGAAATTTTTCTTTATCGGAAAGGGAGTCCAACAATGAATCGGAAGTCGCTGTTTGTAGTCGCAATTGCTTTTTTGCTTGGGGGCTGCGCCTCCGGAGTGAGCCGCGCTCCCAGCGTGGCGGGGGGGCAGGCTGTCGGGAAAACCTACAGCCAGTTCGCGCTCGTATCCCTGTCCATGAGCCCCGAGGCCAAGGAAAAAGCGATCGACAACCTCAAGTTCAACCAGAACGAACTGCTCGACCATGTCAAGCGGGCGCTCGAAGCCCAGTCGCTCATTGATGCCACCGCGGGCGAGGGGCTGCCCAGAATCGAGGTGGTGGTGAAGGACATGCGGATCCGCTCGAACTTTTCGGCGGTAGCCTTCGGTTTTCTGGCGGGCGCCGATTCGATCGAAGGCGATATCGTGCTGAGAGACGCTGCCGGAAGGGAACTGGACCGTTTCTCGGTTTCCGCCTCCTACGCGCTCGGCGGAATCGGTGGTCTGGATAGCTCGAGAATGTCGTGGCTTTATGAAAAATTTGCCGAAGAAACGGCCAGGGAACTCAAGAAGCAGCAACAAACCGTGGTTTCGCAGCGCTGACCGCAGCCTGCCGGCCCGACACGAAATGCGAAGTGTCGGGCCGGCGCCGCGTGCATGTGTCAGGGCTTGAGGTAAACGTAGCCTTCCCGCGCTTGCAGGCGGCCGATTTCGGCGACGCCGGAGGGAACGATCTGGGCCTCGGGAATGACCGCGCTGGCGGTCAGATTGCGGCTTTTCAGGGTGTTGTTGCAGACACGGAAGTCGACGCCGCGATCCTTGAGCCCTTGCACGATGGGTTCGTAGGGATTGCCGTCCTTGTCCTGCGCGCCGTTGAGCAGAAAATCTATGCCTTTGCCGTGGGTCACGACGACGATTTTGGCGTCGCTGCTCGCGTTCATGTGGTTTTTGACGTTGCGCAGCGCGGCCATGGCGTTGGCGCTGTCGTTGACGTGGTAGACGACTTTTTCCTGAGCTTCGGGCGCGGCCGCTTCAACGGGCGGCGCCGCCTGCGCGGTTCCCAGCAGGACGGAGAAAAACAGGGGGACAAGCAGTCGGGTTTTCATGGAGTGTCTCCTGGTATGGTTTTCGGTGGATGCCTCCTGCACGTTTCGGGAAGCCATGTGTAGGACGCGGCACGCGGCACGAATATTCCATCGGACTGTCTGCATCTTTCCGGATAGACTGGAATAAATCGACCCTGTCGCGCGTCATTACGAACATGAAAATCGTTTCCGGCATTCTTTTCGGGCCCGCTTGGCCACAGATCGAAGCGCTGCGGCCGGCGCTGTATCGCATTGCCTATGCCTGGTGTCACGAGCCGGCGTTGGCGGACGATCTGGTGCAGGAGACGCTGTGCCGAGCCTGGACGCGGCGTGCCCAGTTGCGCGACCCGGCCGCGCTCAAGGGCTGGATGGTTGCGATCATGCACCATTGCTGGATGGATCAGTGGCGTGCGCATCGCGATTTCGACAATGTGGACGACTGGGAAGGCACGCTCGTGTCGCAGACGGATACGCCGGAAGCATGCTGCGACCGCGAGAAGATAGTGGCATGCGTCCGCGCGGCCGTGGCGAAGCTGCCCCTGGGGCAGCGCCAGGTGCTGACGCTGGTCGACCTTGAGGAGTTCGGCTACGCGGAAGTGGCACGCATTCTAAAAATACCGGTGGGCACCGTCATGAGCCGCCTGTCCCGAGCCCGTGCGGCCCTGAAAGCCGCGCTCGATCAAAGCATGCGCGCACGGGCTGCGCGCCCGGCGTTGAGGAGAGTTGCATGAACCCTGATACATCCAGCTCCGGCGCATCCCGTCCCGGCATATCCGACGAAATCCTATACGCCTTTGTCGATGGCGAGCTCGATCAGGAGGAGCGCGAATCGCTGCTGGCAGACATCCAGGCCGATCCCGAACTGGCGCGTCGCGTCGGCGTGGTGCGCCACCTGCGCGACATGGTGAAGCTCGCCTATGCGGAACCGCCTGCCGCGCGCAGGCCGGCACGGCGCGCGCGTGGTGTGCCGGCCTGGCAGGCTATTGCCGCCAGCCTGACGCTGATCGCGGGTCTGGCCGGTGGCTGGGCCCTGCGTGGCGTCGAAACGCCGTCTTCCGTGGCCGCAGCGCAGACGACGCAGCGGGCGGCGCAGCTTGATTCTCTGCATCCGGTCAGCCTTGCGCGCACGCCTGACCCTGGCCGCCTGATGTTCCATCTCGACAGCGACGACCCCGTCCGCATGGGAGCCGCGCTGGACCGTGTCGAGGCGCTGCTCGACGAGGCGGACCGGCAAGGGCGCCCCGTGGAACTCGAAATCGTCACCAACAGCCACGGGATCAACTTGCTTCGCAAGGGCATCAGTCCCTACGCCGCGCGCATCGAGCGCCTGACGAAACGCCATGCCAACCTGCATCTGGTGGCCTGCAGTCAGACCATCGCCCGCTTCACGGGCCAGGGCCAGAACGTGCAACTGCTGCCGGCGGCGCGCAAGGCGCCGACGGCGATCGGAGAAATCGTCACGCGGCTGCAGCAAGGCTGGACTTACATTCGCGTCTAGCAGCCTGTCGGACTTGAACCCGGATAATCCATCAGACCGCAAGGCTGCCCGATGGATTGTCCAGGTTGAAGAATCGAAGCGAAAATCCGACTGGTCGAGGACAGATTTTTCCGGTTTTGCAGGTCGATGGCCATCTGCTGGATCGACTGGCAGCCCACTGGCAGGGGGGTGCGGCGGGCGTCAGTCGGCTGACCCGCGAAGCTGCCCCGCCACGCCTGGCGCCGCCTGTACCGCAGGCCATGACCGCAGCGCGAGGGGAACGGGCGTGGTCGGCTTCATGGATGGCGTCTGGTGCGCGGCAACACGCTCATCAAGGCGACGGCACGCGACCAGACACTGCCGAACGCAGAACTTGAGGATTATGCCTATGTCGCCCAGGGGCTGCTCGATCACGCGCGGGCGACGGGCGACAGAGCTTCGAGGCAACTGGCGGTGCGCTTGGCGCGCACTGCCTGGCGCCTGTTCTGGAGCGATCACGGCTGGTTGCGCAAAGCGCGGCCCTTGCTGGCGACCGTGATGCCCGAACCGGCGCTTGCCGATGGCGCGCTTTTTTCGCCTCCGGACGTGCTGATCCGGGCCAGCCTCGAACTGGGCGATGCAGAACTGGCGCGTCGTGCCCACAAGGCGCTCGCCTGGCGCATCCCGGACAGGGAAGCCGATCCCCATGCTTATCCGACGCGAACGATGCTGCTCGGCAGAGATGCAGACGGTCGCGCGGCGCAGCCGGCTGCGCCGCGCTGAGCCTGACGGCTCATTCGGGGGCTGCGTCGGCGGTCTGGCGCTGCATCGGCCGCCTGCCGACGCGTACGGGAAGGGTCAGGTTCTGCTGCTTGCGCGACACGGTGAGTCGGGCGTTTTCGCCCGGCTTGAGTGCGGCGATCAGGTTCAGCAGAGAAGCGGAATCCGCGACCGGCCGGTCGTTGACCGCCAGCAGGATATCGCCCGGGCGGATGCCGCCGGCGTAGGCCGGGCCGTCTTTCAGCACGCCTGCGATGAGTGCGCCGGAAGTTGCGTCGAGGTTGAAGGATTCGGCCAGGTCTGGGGAGATGTCCTGCACCTCGATGCCGACCCAGCCACGCGTGACGCTGCCTTCCTTGACGATCTGCTCCATGACCTGCCGCGCGATGGAGACGGGAATCGCGAAGCCTATGCCTTGCGATCCGCCGGTGCGCGAATAGATCGCGCTGTTGACGCCGACCAGATTGCCGGCCGCATCGGCCAGCGCGCCGCCTGAATTGCCCGGATTGATCGCGGCGTCGGTCTGGATGAAATTCTCGAAAGTGTTGATGCCAAGATGCGTGCGACCGAGTGCGGAAACGATGCCGGCAGTAACCGTCTGCCCAACGCCGAAAGGATTGCCCACCGCCAGCACCCAGTCGCCGACCTTGAGACTGTCGGGCTGGGCGAAAGTGATGGCCGGAAGATTGGCAGCATCGATCTTCAGCACCGCGAGATCGGTTTCCGGGTCGGCGCCGACTACGCGCGCGGGCAGCGTCTTGCCATCGGCGAGCGCGACCTGGATTTCGTCGGCTGCCTCGACCACATGGTGGTTGGTGAGGATGTAGCCGTTGGGACTGACAATCACGCCCGAGCCGAGATTGGACGCCTGGCGCGGACGCGCATCGGGACGGTCGCCGAAGAAATAGCGAAAGATCGGATCCTGCAGCGCCGGGTGCGACGGGCCGCGAACCTTCTGCTGGGTGAACACGTTGACCACTGCCGGAATCACCTTGTGGGCTGCGGGGGAGAAGGATTCGCCCGGCAGCACGCCGCCCGACGTGGGGGCGTGGCTTTGCTGGATGGTGAGGCTCTCCGGGGGCGCCTGCCAGCGCAAAAAATCCGGCTTGAACAGGGCGACGACGAACAGCACCCCGAGTGCCACGGTCGTGGACTGGGCAAAGAGCAGCCAGAGTTTACGCATGTTGGGTCAGGGAAGGGCGATTTTGCGCGGATTTGCGGTGCGCGGATTATAGCGTGGCGGCGTTTTTCCCGTGTCCGGGTGGGAACGGGCTTCCGGTGAATGCGGCAAATTGGTTAGAATGCCGCTTTTATTGCAACAGTTCCAGGTTAGGCAAACATGGGCCAGGATGTCGAAGGACAAAAGGTGGACGCGGGCAAACGCAAATTCCTGATCGCGGCGACCAGCGCATTCGGCGGCGTCGCGGCGGCAGGGGTGGCGGTTCCGCTGGTGCTGAGCATGCTGCCGAGCGCGCGAGCGCGCGCGGCCGGCGCTCCGGTCGAAGTGGATATCGGCAAGATCGAGCCCGGCATGCTGCTCACCGTCGAGTGGCGCGGCAAACCGGTGTGGATCGTCAACCGCACCAAGGAAATGCTCGACATGCTGGGCAAGCATGATGACAAGCTCGTCGATCCCAAGAGCGAAATGCCGCAGCAGCCCGACTACTGCAAGAATCCCACCCGCTCGATCAAGCCCGAGTTCCTGGTCGCCGTCGGCATCTGCACCCACCTGGGCTGCTCGCCGACTTTCCGCAAGGAAATCGGCGCGGCCGACCTCGGTGCCGACTGGCCCGGCGGTTTCTTCTGCCCCTGCCACGGCTCGCGTTTCGATCTCGCTGCGCGCGTGTTCAAGGGTGTTCCCGCGCCGACCAACCTGGTCGTGCCGCCCCACCAATACGCCAACGACACCAAGTTGCTGATTGGCGTGGACACGCCCAAAGATCACCGTCTGCAAGGAAGCTAATACATGTCAGCCATGCAAAAACTGATGGGCTGGATCGACGCGCGCCTGCCGCTCACCGCCACCTACAAGGCGCATCTGTCGGAATACTACGCGCCGAAGAACTTCAACTTCTGGTATTTCTTCGGCTCGCTTGCCTTGCTGGTGCTGGTGATACAGATCGTCACCGGCATCTTCCTCACCATGAACTACAAGCCGGATTCGGAGCTGGCCTTCGCGTCCGTCGAGTACATCATGCGCGACGTCGACTGGGGCTGGCTGATCCGTTACATGCACTCCACCGGCGCCTCGATGTTCTTCGTCGTCGTCTATCTGCACATGTTCCGAGGTCTGATGTACGGTTCCTATCGCAAGCCGCGCGAACTGATCTGGATCTTCGGCGTGCTGATCTACCTTGCGCTCATGGCCGAAGCCTTCCTCGGCTACCTGCTGCCGTGGGGTCAGATGTCCTACTGGGGTGCGCAGGTCATCGTCAATCTCTTTGCCGCGGTGCCTGTCATCGGCGAAGACCTCTCGATCTGGATACGAGGCGATTACGTCATTTCCGACGCCACACTCAACCGCTTCTTTGCCTTCCACGTCATCGCCCTGCCGCTCGTCCTGCTCGCGCTGGTCGTGGTGCACCTGGTGGCGCTGCACGAAGTCGGCTCCAACAACCCCGACGGCGTCGAAATCAAGAAACACAAAGATCCCGACACCCACATTCCGCTCGACGGCATTCCCTTTCATCCCTATTACACGGTCAAGGACATCGTCGGCGTCATCGTCTTCCTGATGGTGTTCTCCGCGATCCTGTTCTTCGCCCCGGCCATGGGCGGCTACTTCCTCGAAGCGGCCAACTTCGTTCCGGCCGACCCGCTGAAGACCCCCGAACACATCGCACCGCTGTGGTATTTCACCCCGTTCTACGCGATCCTGCGCGCGGTGCCGCCGATGTTCGGCTCGCAGTTTCCGGGCGTCGTTGCCATGGGACTGTCGATCGTGCTGATGTTCTTCCTGCCCTGGCTCGACCGTGCCAAGGTCAAGTCGATCCGCTATCGCGGCCCGGTCTACAAGACCATGCTGGCCCTGTTCGTCATATCCTTCGTCGGCCTTGGCTATCTCGGCCTGCTGCCGTCCACGCCGGTGGCCACGATCTTTGCGCGGGTTTTCTCGGTGATCTATTTCCTGTTTTTCCTGTTGATGCCCTGGTATACCTCGATCGACAAAACCAAACCGGAACCGGAAAGGGTGACTGGCTAAATGAAACGCGTGAAGAATCTTCTGCTCCTGATGCTGGCCGTCCCTGTTGCGGCTTTCGCTTCAGGTTCCGGCGTCCATCTCGACAAGGCGCCGGTGAACCTTGCTGACCACGAATCGCTGCAACGCGGCGCGCGCATGTTCGTGAACCACTGCCTCAACTGCCACAGCGCGGGCGCCATGCGCTACTCGCGTCTGGAGGACATCGGCCTCTCCGAAGACCAGATCAAGGAAAATCTGTTGTTCAGCGCCGAGAAACCGGGGGAACTGATGAAGGTTGGCATGACCCGGAGCGACGGCAAACTCTGGTTTGGCGCGACCCCGCCCGACCTGTCGGTGATCGCCCGTTCGCGTGGTGCCGATTGGCTCTACACCTATCTGCGCAGTTTTTATCGTGACGACTCGCGTCCTACCGGCTGGAACAATACCGTCTTCGACAAAGTCGGCATGCCGCACGTGCTATGGAGCCTGCAAGGCCAAATGGTGCCGGTTTACGCCAAACATGGCGAACATGAGGTCATCGAGCGGCTCGAACTGGCCACTCCAGGCAGCGTCACTCTCGCCGAATATGACGCCATGGTCGGAGACCTCGTGAACTATCTCGTGTGGATGGGCGAGCCCGCACAGATGCAGCGCAAGCGGCTTGGCCTCGCCGTGCTCGCTTTCCTCGCATTCTTTTTCATCATCGCCTACTACCTCAAGAAAGAATTCTGGAAAGACGTGCACTGAGTGCTCCGTCCACCCATGGTCAACAGCCGGACAACGTCCGGCTGTTGACGTTTCAAGCACCAAAACACATGCAACGCAAGAGGGAACCCAGTCATGATGACCCTGTATTCCGGCAGCACCGATCCTTACAGCCACCGTTGCCGCATCGTCCTGTTCGAAAAGGACATGGACTTCGAAGTCATCGATGTGGACATGCACAACAAGCCCGAGGAAATTGCCAGCATCAACCCCACCGGCAGAATGCCGGTTCTGGTCGAACGCGATCTCGTTCTCACCGAGTCCAACATCATCAACGAGTACATCGACGAGCGCTTCCCGCATCCGCAACTGATGCCGCCCGACCCCGTGATGCGTGCCCGTGCGCGGCTAGTGCTGTTCAATTTCGAGCACGACCTGTTCACCCACGTGAACACGCTCGAACATTCGCTCAGCAAGGCATCCGACAAGGCGCGCGCTGAAATTCGCGACAGTCTCTCCAAGCTCACCCCCATTCTCACCCGGCAAAAATTCCTGATGAACGACGAGTTTTCCATGCTCGACGTGGCGATCGCCCCGCTGCTGTGGCGCCTCGAACATTACGGCATCGAACTGCCAAAAATGGCCTCGCCAGTATTGAAATACCGCGAGCGCCTGTTCAGCCGCCCGGCCTTCATCGCCGCGCTCACGCCTACCGAAAAGGCGCTGCGCAAATAAGGTGGTGGAACGCGTGGCTGAACATTCCACCCGACCCTATCTGATCCGGGCACTCTACGAGTGGTGCGTCGACTCCGGTTACACGCCGCAAATACTCGTGGCGGTGGACGCGCATACCCGTGTGCCGCCGGCTTACGTCAAGGACGGACAGATCGTGCTCAACATCAGCGCCGGCGCCACCCGCGATCTCAAACTCGACAATGACTGGGTGCAATTCTCCGCGCGCTTTGGTGGTGTTTCCCACGAAATCGCCGTACCGGTCGGTCGCATTGCCGCCATTTTTGCCCGCGAGAGCGGCCAGGGCCTGCACTTCGAACCCGAAAGCGAATCGCCCGAACCCGGCTCTCCCGAACCAGCCGATCAGGGCGGGCAATCCGCCCGAAATCGTCCTGCGCTCAAGGTCGTGAAGTAAGCGAATGAGCACCTTGGCGCACGCTGGATATAATGGCGCCCACGCCGCTTTAGCTCAGGGGTAGAGCAACCGCCTTGTAAGCGGTAGGTCGTCAGTTCGAATCCGACAAGCGGCACCATACACAATAATCAATGCGGGTTGGTGCAACATTCCTTCTGTAAATTCGTAGCCTGCTGGTTTTGCGGTGCTTTGCCGTCCGCAGCGCGACCCCGTATGTCGTAGCCCCATTTGGATTCACCAAGTGGGTACAAAAAGGCAGATAGATGAGGCCGGCCTGCCGGTGGGCTGAAGCCCATGTAGAATCGTATGCCCCAGTCAGCGACGCGCCTAGGTCGCGCCCAACTGCGGTTTCTGGGTTACAATGCCTGCGAAATTTCAAGGAGCAGGCGCGTGAAGCAGTTAATGACTTTCCAGAATTTTCCCATGGTCGTCGTCACGGCGCTTATCGTCTGGGCGTGGATCAGCATTCTTTCGGTCTTGATCGGTTCGTTTTTTTGAGCGCGATTCGGCGCGCCACGACGCAACCGGCCAACAAAAAACCCCGCACCTGCGGGGTTTTTTGTTGGCCATGGTCTGTGCGGTTCAGGCGGGGATCGCCGCTCGCATCTTCTGCAGGGCGCGTGCCTCGATCTGGCGGATGCGCTCGGCCGACACGCCGTATTGCGCAGCCAGTTCGTGCAGCGTGGCGGCTTCGCCTTCGGTCAGCCAGCGTGCCTTGACGATGTGGCGGCTGCGTTCGTCCAGCTTGTCCAGCGCCGCGCTCAGGCCCGCGTGGCGCAGGCGCTCGGTCTGTTCGCGTTCCAGCTTCTGCGCCGGGTTCTCGTCCGGGCTCGCAAGATAGGCGATAGGACTGTAGCCATCTTCGCCGTCGTCGAGCGCGGGGTCGACGGACAGGTCATGCCCCGCAAGGCGCACTTCCATTTCCAGCACGTCTTCCCGCGATACGTTCAGCTCTTTTGCCATCGCGTCGGCTTCCTTCAATGTCAGCGCGGCGAGCGACTGCTTGAGGCTGCGCAGGTTGAAGAACAGCTTGCGTTGTGACTTGGTCGTGGCGATTTTTACCAGACGCCAGTTGCGCAGGACGTATTCGTGAATCTCGGCGCGAATCCAGTGCAGCGCAAACGATACGAGGCGCACGCCACGGTCGGGATCAAAACGTTTCACCGCTTTCATCAGGCCGACGTTGCCTTCCTGGATGAGATCGGCGTGCGGCAGACCGTAGCCCAGATAGTGACGTGCCACACTCACGACCACGCGCAGATGGGACAGCACAAGCTGGCGCGCCGCATCGACGTCTTGCCGTGTATGCCAGGCGCGCGCAAGCCGCTGTTCCTCTTCCAGGCTCAGCATGGGATAGCGGTTCGCGGTCTGGATATAACTGTCAAGGCTGTAGGCAGCCGGAATCGGTAAGCTCATGGATTGGTTCATGTCTGATTGCCCTCTTGCATTTCAATTTTAGCACTCCCGCTTTCAGAGGGCTAAAATCGGGGCGGGTTCCCGCCGCGAACAGTTGTTCCCAGCAATTAAAGTCCAGAGAACGGCTCCAGGATCAGTCGACTAGAATGCCCTTTCGCTCTGCCACCCCAATAGTCGCCAGCGTCCCCGAGTTGAACTCCACGTAGTCCGCTTCGATGCCGTCGCTGAAGATCACCCCATTCTCCGGCATCAGTGACGCCAGCCGCAGCGGCTGCCCCGGTCGGATGTTTCCGAACACGAGGCTTGCGGCCGAGGACTTGCTCGGGAATGGCTCGCGTACAGCAAACGTCAGCGTGTCCGCGTCCCAGGGCATCGGCTGGTAAGGCTTGTTCCGGATTTTTTGGTGCAGGCTCAGCGCGATCTGCATCGCCCCGGTGACGATGCTTCTCATCCATGCCGTTGAGCCCAGCCCGGTCGAAACGATCAGCCCGCTCGAGGACTGCACCTCCCGGCGGTCGCCAAGCTGAATCTCGTAGCGCGCAGAAGTGTGGCTCCTCGGCCCAATGAAGAGATCGTTCACGGCATACAGCGTCTGCCCATCGGTAAGGGTCGCCTTGGCCATCGTCACCTCCCGTGCCGCGAAGCGATCCCGCACCACGTCCGCCAGCACCTTCGGCGTTGCCTGCGGCTCATAAGGCAGCAGGATCCCGTCGTAGCGTGCAGGCTCCGGGTTCACGCCGATGAGCGGCTGGCCATCCAGGTACTTCATCGTGTTGGCCACTAGGCCGTCCTGGCCCAGCGCCATCACGATGTCGTCCCGCCCGAACAGGAAGTTCGGAAGGAAGCCACGGTCGATCAACTGGTAGCGACCGTGTGCCTGCAGGGTTTCCAGCACTGTCCGCTTCGCCTCGGTATAGGCCGAGTGCTCCCGCTCGTAGTCGGAGAAGTCGGCACCCAGGTGCTCCACATAGAACTTCGCCTGGGCGAGCGTGTGGAAGCGGGCAACCAGCTCCTCCAGCCGTGTGTGCCGCGTGACCAGCACGACCTTGCGTTCAGCGCTTGCGTCCATCGCCGGCCTCCCCTTGATCGGTTCTAGGAAGCAAGGCCTGCAAGAGCTCGGGCGACACGTTGATCTGGCCGATGCGTTCGGCCTTCTCGGCGATGCCGCCGAACGCCTGGGCGATCAGTTGGCCCGGCTGCATGCCGGCAGCGGCGAGCGCCTGGACCACGCGGGGGTCAGCCGTTTCCAGGGCCTTCATCACTGAAGCGACCCTGTGCGCTTCGGCTTCCGCCATGGTGCGCGTGTTCTCGGCATTGAGCGCGACGAAGGCCTTGCGGCGGTCCTCGATCGTGATGTCCGCCTCCATGTCGGCCTGGCGGAGCTCGGCTTTCTTGCGCCGGACGCTGGCTTCGGCATCCATCTGCGTCTCGCGGATGACGCGCTTCTTGCTCTCGACGGCCACCTCGGTGTCGAGCTCGTTCTCCCGGATCGTGCGTTCCTGTTCGACCGCGGCGTTGCGGCGGGCGAAGATCGCCTCATCCGATGCCTTGAGGATGGCCTCACGGGCCTCGGCTTCCAGGGCGCGGGCGGTCTCCGGCGTTGGCTTGATCGCGAGCACGAACACGCCGAGCACTTCAAGACCGAGCGCCTGGACCTCGGGGTGCGACTGCAGCCGCCGCGCGAGTGAATCGGAGATATTGTCCGACGCGCGTAAAGCCTCCTTCAGCGTCATCGCCTGCACGTCCTGCTGGATCAACACCTCCACCACGGCCAGCACGCGCTGCGGGAGCTTCTCCGGATCGTCGGAGGCGTATGTCTTGCCGTCCGAACGCAGCGCGAAGTTCAGCATGGCGGATGCCTTGGCGGGATCGCTGACCCGGTAGGCCACCTGACCCTGCACCGTCAGCGACTGAAAGTCCCCCGTGACCTGCTGGAAGATGAAGGGTGCCTCACGGCTTGCCATCGGCACGGCAACCAGCGAGGACGTCGGCCCATAGTAGAACATCGACAGACCGGCTCCGGCGCGGACGACGCGGCCGCCGCGGACCTGCATGAGATAGGTAGTGGGTAATGCCTTAACGAATTGTATGCCGAACATGTTGCACCTCCCTCTCGAATGTCTTAGTGCGACAGCCGAACTTAGTAAGTTGCACAGTAGCACTTAGGTGCGTAGACTGCAAGAAAGATTTTGAGAAAGGTGCTTCAGCCATGGCAAAAGCCGGCAAGACCCGGGACGCCCCAGGCAAACTGGACTTCCCGAGGCCACTGACCACGGTGGACGTGGTCATCTTCACGGTGATGGAGGACGCACTGCGCGTGCTGCTGGTGAGACGGCCGGACACCCCCGAGGAGCCTTTTCCCAATACGTGGGCCCTGCCCGGCGGTTTCGTGGACGTGGACCGAGATGAGAGCCTGGAAGCCTGCGCCCGGCGCAAGCTCAAGGAGAAAACCGGGGTGGAAACGCCGTATCTGGAGCAGCTGGGTAGCTGGGGCGGAGTGAAAAGGGATCCCCGTGGCTGGTCGGCCACCCATGTCTACTTCTCCCTAATCCCCTCCGAACACGTTGTGCTGCAGAAGGGGGCGAACGCAGCCGACACGGCCTGGTTCGAACTCGACGGAATTGGACGCAAGAAAAAGCTCGCCTTCGACCATGGCGAGATTCTGCAGGCGGCCATCACGCGCCTGCGCAACAAGGTCGAATACACCTCTCTACCCGCTTACCTTTTACCGAAAGAGTTCACGCTCAGCGACTTACAGCGGATGTACGAAATCGTCATGGAGCGTCCGGTAGAAAAGAGCGCGTTCAGGACACGTGTGCTGGCGTCGGGCCTGGTGGTGCCTGCTGGCGACCGAATGCGCGAAGGGCCAAATCGACCCGCCCAACTCTACCGTCTTACGGATCCACGCAGCCCGGTGGTTTTTCCGAGAACGTTTAATCCGAGGCGGGCCTAGCTACAGCCCTAAGGGGCGTCGTGTGCTGGGTATTTCGGCCCAACGTGACCGCCCATTTCGGATGATCGTGACCGGCGATTTCGGCGCATCGTGA
>CAZOVQ010000017.1:0-17098 GCA_964583195.1 uncultured Thiobacillus sp. | reverse complement strand
GCATGTAGCCCTTGATGAGTTTGCGGTATTGCTCGTTGTGCGCGACGGCGTGGGGACGCGGGCCGACGACGCTCATGCGGCCCTGCAATACGTTGATGAATTGGGGCAGTTCGTCGAGCGAGGTGCGGCGGATGAAGGCGCCGAAGGGGGTGATGCGGCTGTCGCTGCGGCCGGCCTGTTTCACCTGGGCGCCGTCTTCGCAGACGGTCATGGAGCGGAATTTGTAGACGAGGATTTCCTGGCCGTCGAGCCCGTAGCGACGCTGCTTGAAGATGACCGGCCCGGGGGAGGAGAGCTTGACGCCGACGGCGATGGCCAGCAGCAGGGGCCAGATGAGCAGCAGGATGAGGCTGGCGATGACGAGGTCGCTGATGCGCTTGCCGATGCCGGATACGCCGAGGGTGGGCGATTCGGTGAGGGCGACGACGGGCATGCCGTGGATGTGGTCGACCCGGGCCTGGATGAGGTCGGAAACGAAGATGTCGGGTACGAAATAAACCGAGGCGGTGGTGTCGCGCAGGGCGTCGAGCAGGGACAGGGTGCGCGGCTGCGAGGCCATGGGCAGGGTGATGTAGACAAGGTCGATGCCGTTGCGGTTGACGTAGTCGGGAATGTCGGCGAGCTTGCCGAGGAGCTTGTCGGGTTCGGCAAGTTCGGTGCGGGCGAGCGCCCGGTCGTCGAAGAAGCCCGCGACATCGACGCCAAGCGAGCGGTCGTTGGCGAAGCGTCCGCGCAGTTCGGTGCCCAGGTGGCCGGCCCCTACGATGAGGGCATGGCGGCGCCCGCCCTCGAGCAGGAGCAGGCGCGGCAGCAGTTTGCGCACGACGCGGTGGGCAAGATACATGGCGACGGGGGTGATGAGCATCCAGGCGATGACGAGCCGCGGCGGAAACCATTCGAGGTAGCCGGTGGAAAAACCGAACAGCAGGATCAGCCCGGACAGGAAATACCAGGGCATGACGACTTCGTTCCAGAAGGCGCGCAGGGTGACTTCGGGCCACTTGCCGGGAAAGGTGAGGGTGAAGACGATGAGGGCGAGGATGGGATACGGCCCCTTGAACGGCTCGTGGAAATACAGGGCGCAGCCGATCAGCACCAGCACGGCGACAAAGGGGTCGAGCAGGATCTTGGTCAGCGTGACGACGGATAGCTGCTGCCGGAAAAGCCATTGGTTGTGATTGGGCATTGTTCAATCATTCCGCATTGTTCATGACCCCCCGCTCGCGGCAGGGGCAGGTTCGCCAGCGTCCGGGGGCCGTGCCGGGACGAGAGGGGATTATTTCAGGCGCATGTTGCGCCCGGGTTGTTTCAGGCGCATGTTGCGCCCGGGTTGCGCGACGCATGCCCTCTGGCGGTTGCAATGTGCGGAATTATGCAACAAACGGACCAGCCGTCCGGACGCAGGCGGGCAGGCAAAAATGAAAAACGGCTTCGCGGGGAAGCCGTTTCGGGCAAAAACGCGGGTTCAGACGCTTGCGTGGGTACGCCGCCGGGCCGTGTAACCGACCAGGCCAAGGCCGGCGAGCAGCATGGCCCAGGTGTCGGCTTCGGGAACGGCGGCGACGGCGAAGGTGTAGATGCCCTGGTTGGTCAGGGTGCCGTCGGCGAATCCGCGCACCTTGAACTGGTAGTCGCCAGGCGCCAGCACGCTGTTGATGCTGACGGAGAGGTCGTTGGCGTTGCTGACGATGTCGCCGTCGAGCCAGGTGCCGCCCAGGGTGAAGAGGTCGAGCTTGAGGTTGGAGATGTGAAAGGCGAGATTGCCCAGGTCGAGATTGACGGTGACCGTGGTGGCGGCCAGCGTCTGGTTCGCGACGACCGAGAAATTGTAGGTGTCGGTGAAGTTGAACTGGGTGGCGCCGAAATTGGGCAGGGTGAAGACGCTTCCGGCTGCCACCGTGACCACATTGGTATAGGGTATGACGCTGATCGGACTGGGAATGCTGAAGATGGAATCGGCGTGCGCACTGCCAACGCCCAAAGTGCAGGCCAGCACAAGCGCCGGCAGGGTCGATACTGATTTCATGAACGCTCCTCTTGTGATTTATAGGCCGGGCGAACCCGGTCGTGTCCGTTGCAACCGGCGCCCTGTCCAAATCCGCGCTTCTACCTGCGGGAACGGACAAAAGAACCAGTGGCGCAGACAAACCCACCACGAATTTACAGCTTGTTATATCAGCCCTGGACACAACGCAAGATTCAGGCCCACGTCCGGCAGGCACGCTTACACGAATGATTGAAAAGATAATTTTATTATCCGGCGTGCCGGGGATAGATTTTCCCGTGGCAAGGTGTAAAGAATTCCGACAAACCCCAGCGGCCAGCGATGCCGCGTCAGGCGGTCGGAAATCCGGCAACCATGGCGATTCGTCACCCAGCACAAGCCACCGCACCCCGGGCGCCGGGTTGTCGTAGGTCGGCAAACCCTTGCCGACGCAACGGGCGGTGGGGTGCGTAAACGTCGGGAAAGTATCCCCGACCTACGGATGGAGCAACGGGCGGCGGTATGCGCCAACGTCCGCCATCGCACCTCAATGGCTGGGGGAAAAGCAAAACGGCTTCCGTGTAGAAGCCGTTTTTGGTGGAAGCGTCCGCTTGCTTACGCGCCAGACGCGGCGCGCCGTCGCGCCATGAAGCCGACCAGGCCGAGGCCGGCGAGCAGCATGGCCCAGGTGTCGGCTTCGGGGACGGGGGAGACCTGGATGTTGGCGCCGACGAAGGTTTTCTGGATGGACGCGAGTCCGTCGGCGGCGATGCTGTTGGCGAGCAGGATGTTTTCGATGGTGAGGTTGACGCCGTTGACGGTGCCGCTGCCGCGCCAATCCACGGTGGGGATGACGACGCCGGCGCCAGCGGTCCAGCTGGAGGCGCCCAGCGTGGGCGCAAGGCTGCCCGTGACTTCGTTTGCGATGGGGTTTTGCAGGTCGAACACGCGGATCTGGCCGGTGACGTCGGCAGACGAGCCGGCGCCGGCCAGGGCGAGCGTGCCGGATTCGTTCAGGTTGATGGCGGCAAGCTGATAGCCGGCATGGGCGACGACCTGGATGTTGACGGTTGCGTTGCGCAGGGCGAAGCCTGCGCCGCCCAGCGATTCGGCCGAGAAATCGAGCGGCGCGAACTGGATGCTGTTGCCGGTGACGGTGGGGGTGCCAAACAGCCCGAGCAGCGTTTCGTCGAACGTGAAGCTGACGTCGTTGCCCACCAGGGTGGTGATCGCCAGCGCGTTGCCGCTCGCGAGCGTGGCCGATGCGGCCAGGATCAGCACACCGGCCGTGTTGCGCATTGTCTTGTCGAACAGCTTTTTCATCTCCATCCCAGCCTCTTTCCGTTGTTTATCGTGGTTCACGGTTTGCCGCAATTCTCAAGCGTTTTCGCTCACCGCTCCGGTTATACCGGGAACGTGGGCGAGGGTTCGCGTCGCCTCATATGGAACGCGAGCGCGGCGGCCACGAGCCCTGCCAGCAGCAGCCTGCCACTCGCGGGCTCGGGGATTGCGGTGGTGCGCACGCCGAAGCCGGCGAACTTGGTTTCGATGAAGGCCAACCCGGCCGCGGGGGTGGCGGCAAACAGCGTGCTGTCGAGCGTGAGGGTCAGGGTTTGCGGCCCGCCCAGGTCGAGGCTGCCCGCCAGTTCCCAGTTGCGTGTGGGTGCCCCCACCTGGTCGAGCGGTGCCGCGGGCGCCAGGTCGAGCACGAGGCCGGTGTTGGCGATTGCGATGCGGGCGGTGGTGTTGACCTGCCCGCTGCCGAACAGCAGGTAGTCGCCGCGCGCGAGGAAGTCGAGGCCGGTCAGGGCGTAGCCGGGATCGGCCGAAAAAGTCAGTTGCAGGCTGGACGCGGTGCTGGTCGCCCCGCCCGCCACGCCGCTCACGGCGGTGAAGGCGGTAGGCGAGAAAAACACCGTGTTGCCGGCGCCCGATACGCCGCCGGCGCCAAAAAGCCCGGTCAGCGCATCGTCATAGGTGACGGAAAAATGATCGCCGTCGAGCCCGATGGGCGCGGCGGTCGCGGTGACGGATGCGACCAGCAGGGTGAGCGTCAGCGTGGTTTTTCGTAGCAGGGTCATGAGGGCAGGCCCGGAGGGTGGATCGAAGTTCCAAGGTTCTAGCAAGAGCCGCGCCCATCAGGGGAATGAAACGGCAAGTCTTTGTTGATTATGGTTTTTTTTATTGGGGCGGAGATTTTTATCCGTTCGCCTCATGGCGGCTTCATCATGATGTAAAGAAATCCGACAAAAAAAACCGGGTGCCGCGCCGCCTGCCGCCCCGTGCTATGCTCTGCGCCCTGTCTACCCGGGGAACGGCGTGCTCAAGATTCTGCTGCTGATCGCTATCGTTTTCGTGGCGCTGGCGGTGTTCCGCGCCTACCAGCGTTCGCTCGCGCGGCCGGAGTCGCCGCCGCGTGAAGCAACGGTGGAGGATATGGTGAAGTGCGCGCACTGCGGGGTGAATCTGCCGCGTAGCGAGGCGATTTATTCCGGCGGGGATTTCTTCTGCACGCCCGAGCACCGGCAACTGGGCAGGAAATGAGTCCGCGAGCGGACGCCCTGCCCCGCCCGCCCGCACGGGGGCTTTGACGGCCGGGCGTCGCTGCGCGTGCAAACTCAATATTACGCGTCGCACTGGCGCAGTCTCGATCACTTCAATCTGTATCGCCTGACGCTGGCGGTGGCGCTGGTGTTCACCGGGTTGCTCGGTACGTCCGAATTGTTCACGCCCGGCGCGGATGCGCGTTTCCAGGCTTACGCCTATTTCTATCTGCTGGCCGCGGCGCTGTTCGTGCTGGGGATACGCGCGCGTTGGCCGATGTTTCCGGTACAGCTCACGGCGCATATCCTCACCGACATCGTGCTCACGGTGCTGCTGATGACGACCAGCGAACGGCTGGCGGGCGGACTGGGGCTGCTCCTGGTGGTGCCGGTGGCGTCGGGCGGTCTGGTGGGCAGCGGGCGGTTGACGCTGCTGTATGCGTCGGTCGCGTCGATCGCGCTGCTGTTGCAGCACGCGTTCGGCCTGCTGGGCGGCGACCGGGCGGCGGAAGGCTTTTTCCAGGTGGGGCTGTTGTGCATAGGCTATTTCGCCATCGGCGGGCTGGCGCACACGCTGACCCGGCGCGCGCTGCGCTCGGAACGGCTGGCGCAGCGACAGGCCGGGGAGCTGGCGCTGCTGAACCGCATCAACGCACTGGCGATCGAAAATTCCCCCGAGGGCCTGCTGGCGATAGGCGGCGACGGTGTGGTGCGCCATGCAAGCCGGCGCGCACAGACTCTGCTGGGCATCGAGGGCAGGGTGACGCCGGGGCGCACACGTCTGGCCGAGTGCGCGCCGCATCTGGCGTCGGCCCGGCCGGCCGGGTGCGGCCCGGGCTCGGCGTTCGGGCTGGTGGCAGGCGGCGCGCGCCTGCGCGTGCGCTGCCTGCCACTGGACACGCCGGACGGCGGCGAGGTGATGCTGATTGAGGATCAGGGCGCGGCGGAACAGGCGGCACAGCGCCTGAAACTCGCGGCGCTGGGCCGGCTTACCGCCAATATCGCGCACGAGATCCGCAATCCGCTGTCGGCCATCAGCCAGGCGGCGCAATTGCTGCGCGAGGACGCGCACGAGCCCGCGCAAGCGAAGCTCGCGGCGATCATCGACAATAACGCGCGCCGGCTCGACCGGCTGGTGGAGGAAGTGCTCACGCTCAACCGGCGCGACCGGCTGCATCCGGTCGCCTTCGACGCCGCCGCACTCGCCGCGCTGATCGAGGAGCTGCGGCAGACTGAAGAAATTCCGGCGAAGGCCGTCATTGTGGACATGCCCGAAACCCTGCACTTCCAGTTCGACCCCGACCATCTGCGCCAGATCGTGTGGAATCTGCTGCGCAACGCGTGGCGTCACGCGAGCCGGCAGGGGGCCTGCCTGCGCATCGAGGCGACCGTGCACGACGGACAGCTCGCGCTAGACCTCGCTGACGACGGGCCGGGCGTGCCGCTCGAACATCAGGGCAAGCTGTTCGAACCTTTTTTCACCACCGACGCGCAAGGCACGGGCCTGGGGCTGTTCCTCGCGCGCGAACTGGCCCAGGCCAATCACGCCTCGCTGCGTTTCGTGCCGGGCGGCGCCGGCGCGCGCTTCCGCCTGAGCCTGGCCGGGAGCGCCTGAGATGCCTTCGCCCCGCATCCTGCTGGTGGACGACGAGCCTGACCTGCTCGACCTGATGGAACTGACGCTGGCGAAAATGGGCCTCGACAGCGAACGCGCGGCAAGCGTGGCCGAGGCGCGCGGCAAGCTCGCGGGCGGCCATTACGATCTGTGCCTCACCGACATGCGTCTGGGCGACGGCGAGGGGCTGGAGGTGATCGCCGCCGCCAACGCCCTGCCGGTGCCGGTGCCGGTGGCCGTCATCACCGCTTTCGGCAACGCCGGCAACGCGGTGGCGGCGCTGAAGGCGGGCGCGTTCGATTATCTGGCCAAGCCGGTGGCGCTCGATCCGTTGCGCGCGCTGGTGAAATCGGCGCTGCGGCTGCCCGCGCCGGCTGCGGCCGACGACCCCGTGCGCGAGCTGATCGGCGATTCGCCGGCCATGCGCGATATCCGCGCACGCATCGGCAAACTGGCGCGCACCCAGGCGCCGGTCAACATTTCCGGGGAATCGGGCACGGGCAAGGAGCTTGCGGCGCGTCTCATCCACCGGCTGGGGCCGCGCGCGGACAAGCCCTTCGTTGCGGTGAACTGCGGCGCGATCCCGGAAACGCTGATGGAAAGTGAATTCTTCGGCCATCGCAAAGGCGCGTTCACCGGTGCGGAAAGCGACCGCAAGGGGTATTTTCAGGCGGCCAGCGGCGGCACCCTGTTCCTCGACGAGGTGGCCGACCTGCCGCTGGCGATGCAGGTGAAGCTTTTGCGCGTGCTGCAGGAAAAGAAAGTGCGCAGGCTGGGAGACGCCGCCGAGGAAACGGTGGACGTGCGCATACTCAGCGCCACCCACCAGAACCTGGCCGCGCGGGTGGAAGCCGGGCGCTTCCGCCAGGATCTGTATTACCGGCTGAACGTGATCGACCTCGTCATGCCCGGCCTGCGCGATCGCCGCGAAGACATCCCTCGGCTCGCACGAGCCCTGCTCGACCGGCTCGGCGGCGGCGACGCCACGCTCGACCGCGACGCCGAACAGGCGTTATGCGCCTACGCTTATCCCGGCAACGTGCGCGAACTGGAAAACATACTCGAACGCGCGCTGGCGCTGTGCGAAAACCGGCGCATCACCGCGGCCGACCTCAACCTGACGCCCGCCCTGCCCGCCGCCGACGGCGCCGGCGGCGGCAAATACCCTTTGCAGGACTATCTCGACCAGACCGAGCGCGCCGCGATCCTCGAAGCCCTGGAGCAGACACGCCACAACAAGACCGCCGCCGCGCGCGTGCTCGGCGTCACTTTCCGCAGCCTGCGCTACCGGCTGGAACGGCTGGGGATCGACTGACCGCGCCGGCCCGCCCCCGGCGTCCGGTCAACCTTGCATGATTCTGAATTCGGCGGCTGCGAGGCCGTCGGCGGCGCCGCGCAAGACCAGCACGTCGCCGTTCTGGATGCGGGCGTCGGCCTGCGGATCGACGCCGGTGATGCCCTGGCGGCGGATCGCCACCACTTCCACCAGCAGTTCGTGCAGGGCCAGCGCTTCCAGGGTGCGGCCGGCCGCGGCGGCGCCCTGCGTGACCAGTACCGTGTGCAGACGCGGCTGCGCGTGCTGGTCGAGTTCGTCGTCGGCGTCGGAAGCGCCGCGGAAAAAGCCGCGCATCATGGCGTAGCGCGATTCGCGCACGTCGCGGATGCGCTTCAGTACCTGGGAGAGCGGCACGCCCAGCAGCATCAGCGCATGTGAGGCGAGCATGAGCGAGCCTTCCATCACTTCGGAGACGACTTCGGCCGCGCCGGCGGCCTTCAGGGCGTCGATATAGGTGTCGTCGATGGTGCGCACGATCACCGGCAATTCGGGTTTGATCTCGCGGACGTGGCGCAGGATGGCCATGCTGGAGGGAATGTCCGAATAGGTGACGATCACGGCCTGCGCCCGCGACAGGCCGGCGGCGACGAGCACCTCGCGCCGGCTGGCGTCGCCGTAGACCACCGATATGCCGGCGGCGGCGACGGCACGGATACGCTCCGGGTCGGCATCGAGGGCGACGAAGGTGATGTTTTCGGCTTCCAGCAGGCGCGCGAGATTCTGTCCGCTGCGCCCGTAGCCGCAGACGATCACGTGCCGGCTCTTGCCGAAGGTCTTGACCGCGATGTCGTGCACTTCCTTGGCGCGCCCCGCCCATTCGCTGCCGGCGATCAGACGGGTCAGCACGTCCATGCGGTGGATGAGGAAGGGGGCGACGAGCATCGACAACACCATTGCCGCCAGCACTGGCTGCGAAATGCCGGCGTCCAGCAGGCGCAGGTCGGCCGCCTGCGCCAGCAGCACGAAACCGAATTCGCCGGCCTGCGCGAGCCCCAGCGCAGTGCGCGCCGCGGTCTGCCGCGTGCTGCCGAAGATCATCGTCAGGCCGGCCACCAGCACGCCCTTGCCAAGCACGATGGCGGCGAGCAGCAACAGCACGTCGCTCCAGTTGGTCAGCACCTGTGCCAGATCGAGGCGCATGCCGATGGTGACGAAGAACAACCCCAACAGCACGTCGCGGAAAGGCTTGATGTCGTCTTCCACCTGATAGCGGTATTCGGTTTCCGACACCAGCATGCCGGCGAGGAAGGCGCCGAGCGCGAGCGACAGACCGGCGCTTTCGGTGAGGAAGGCCAACCCCAGGGTGAAGAGCAGCAGGTTAAGCGTGAAGAGTTCCGGTGATTTGCGCCCGGCGACCCACTGGAACCACGGCCGCATGACGCGCTGGCCGACGAACAGCAGGAAACCGAGGACGATCACGGCTTTCGCCATCGCCAGAGCGAGGTCCAGCGCCATCGAATCCGATTCACGGGCAAACGCCGGAATCAGGATCAGCAATGGCACCACCGCCAGATCCTGGAACAGGAGCGCGCCGAAAATCTGCCGTCCATGCGGGGTCTGGATTTCCAGGCGGTCGGCCAGGAGCTTGGAGACGATGGCGGTGGACGACATCGACATGATCCCACCCAGGGCCAGCGCAGCGAGCAGCGGCAACTCGATCAGCCAGGCGATGAGCGTGGTGAATGCGATGGTCAGCGCCACCTGCGCGCCGCCGAAGCCGAACACGGTGGTGCGCATCGTCATCAGCCGCGGCAGGCTGAATTCGAGGCCGATGGAGAACATCAGGAACACCACGCCGAACTCGGCAAGATAACGGGCCTGCTCGCTGTCCGGAATCCAGCCCAGGGCGTAGGGGCCGATGACGATGCCGGTGACGAGATAGCCCAGCATCGTCGGCAGCCGCAGCGCACGGGCAGCGGCGGCGACCAGTACCGCCACCGCGAGCAGGACGAGGACGAGCTGGAGACTGGAATGCATCGGGGGAATCGCGGGAGGAATGGCCGGCTTTAGTATACTTGCCGACCATGCGCTCCCACCCCCCGTCCCCCGAAGATTTGCTTGCACTGGCACGACGCACGCTCGCCATCGAGGCCGACGCGCTGCACGCGATGTCGGCGCGGCTCGACCTGGGTTTCGCCCGTGCGGTCGAGCTTATGCTCGTCTGCGTCGGCCGCGTGGTCGTCACGGGCATGGGCAAGTCCGGCCACGTCGGGCGCAAGATCGCGGCGACGCTCGCCTCGACCGGTACGCCCGCTTTTTTCATGCATCCGGGCGAAGCCAGCCACGGTGACCTGGGCATGATCGCCCGCGACGATGTCGTGCTGGCCCTGTCGAACTCCGGTGAAAGCGGCGAGATCATCGACATCGTTCCGCCTCTCAAGCGGCGCGGCGCGAGGCTCGTGGCGATGACCGGCAACCCGGCCTCGACACTGGCGCGCGAGGCCGACGCGCATCTGCATACCGGAGTGGAAAAGGAAGCCTGTCCGCTCAATCTCGCTCCCACCGCGAGCACGACCGCGGCGCTGGCGATGGGCGACGCGCTCGCGGTGGCGCTGCTCGACGCACGCGGTTTTTCCGCCGACGACTTCGCCCGCACCCATCCCGGCGGCAGTCTCGGGCGCCGCCTGCTGGTGCACGTGCGTGACGTGATGCACGCGGGCGACGCCCTGCCGCGTGTCGAGCTCGACGCCACGCTCAAGACGGCGCTGGTCGAAATGACGCAGAAGGGTCTGGGCATGACAGCCGTCGTCGGCGCGGACGGGCGTGTCGCCGGCGTTTTCACCGACGGCGACCTGCGCCGCGCGCTGGAACATCCGCTCGACCTGCAACGAACGAAAATCGCCGACCTCATGACCCCCGATCCGAAGACGATCCGCGCCGACGAACTCGCCGTCGCGGCGGTGGAGAAAATGGATACGCTGCACATCAACGGCCTGCCCGTCGTCGATGCCGCCGGCATGCTGGTCGGCGCGCTCAACATGCACGATCTGCTGAAGGCCGGGGTGGTGTGATGACGACCGATCTTCTCGAACGCGCGCGTCGGATCAAGCTCATCGCTTTCGACGTCGACGGCGTGATGACCGACGGCACGCTCTTTCTCGCCGACGACGGACAGGAATACAAGGGCTTCAACTCGCTCGACGGCCACGGTCTGAAAATGCTGAAAGGCACCGGCATCACACTCGCCATCATCACCGGACGCAGCTCGCGCGTGGTCGAACACCGCGCCCGCAATCTCGGCATCGACATCGTCCACCAGGGCGCACACGACAAGCTCGCCGTCTACGATGCGCTGTGCCGCGAACGGAACCTCGCCTGCGAGGCCACCGCCTACATGGGCGACGACGTCGTCGATCTGCCGGTGATGCGGCGCGCCGGACTTGCGATCACCGTGCCCGCGGCGCCCGATCCAGTGAAGGCGCACAGTCACTACGTCACGGCGCGCGAAGCCGGACGCGGCGCCGTGCGCGAAGTCTGCGAATGGCTGATGCGCGCGCAGGGCACGCTCGACGCGGCGCTTGCGCCCTATCTGAAATGAAACGCAACCGGGTGCGCGAGGCATGATCGAACGCAACACGTTCTGGCTGCCGCTCGCCATCCTGCTCGTGCTCGCCGCGCTGAGCTTCTGGATCGAGCGTGCGGTGCAGGCGCCCGGCAGCGAAGCCCGCAACGACAAAATCGATCCGGAGGGCATCATGGAGAATTTCGACGCCCTGCGCACCGACCTCGAAGGCCGGCCGCAATACCGGCTGTCGGCCCGACGGCTGCGGCACTACAGCGGCAGCCGGCTCACCGAGCTGGAGGCGCCGCATTTCGTGCGTCTCGATGACAGGTCCGGCAATATCGATGCGACCTCGCAGCAGGCGAAGGTTTCCGCGAACGGCAAGGAAATCGACCTGCTGGGCGATGTCGTCGTGACCCGCGCCGCGCGCCCGGGACAATCCGCCATGACGCTGCGCACCGCGCGCCTGCTGGTGTTCCCGGACAGCAACCTGCTGCGTGCGCCCGGCCCGGTGAGCGTGACCGACGCCCAGCTCGTCATCCATGCCGGCGCCATGGAGTATCGCGCCGATCCCCGCATCGTCAAACTGACAGGCCGGGTGAAAACCCGCTACGATTCCAAGGCAAAATAAACCCATGCGCCCTTTTATCCTACGCCCACCGGTTTTCCTGCTCGCTGCCCTGCTCGCCCTGCCCGCCCTGGCGGAAAAAGGCGACCGCGACAAGCCCGTCAATCTCGAAGCCGACACGGTCACGCTCGACGACATCAAGAAAGTCAGCGTGTACGAAGGCAAGGTCGTGCTCACCCAGGGCACGATCACCGTGCGCGCCGACCGCGTGCAGGTCACCCAGAATGCGGACGGGCTCGACACCGTCGTGGCGACGGGCCGGCCGGTGGCCTTTCGGCAGAAGCTCGACGGACGCGACGAATACATCGAGGGGTTCGCCGAGCGCGTCGAATACAAGAACGCCACCAGCCAGCTCGAACTGATCGGCCAGGCCCGGCTGCGGCGCGGCGACGACGAGCTGCGCGGCGCGCAGATTTCCTACAACGCCGACACCGAGTTCTACAGGGTCGTCGGCCAGCCCGGCGCGCAGACCCCGGCCGGCCGCGTGCGCGCCGTCATCCGTCCCAAGCCCGCCGCCCAACCTGCCCCCAAGCCATGAGCCGCATCGTTGCCCGCAATTTGAAGAAAATCTACGGCAAGCGCACCGTGGTGCATGACGTGTCGTTCGAAGTCGCCAGCGGCGAAGTCGTCGGCCTGCTCGGCCCCAACGGCGCCGGCAAGACGACCTGCTTCTACATGGTGGTGGGACTGGTCGCCGCCGACGGCGGCCAGGTCGCGCTCGACGAACACGACCTCACCCACATGCCGATCCACAAGCGGGCGCGGCTGGGGCTGTCCTACCTGCCGCAGGAGCCCTCGATCTTCCGCAAGCTGACGGTCGAGGAAAACATCCGCGCCATCCTCGAACTGAAGCGCTATCCGAAGGACGAACTGCGGGAACATCTGGAAAATCTGCTCGAAGACCTGCACATCGCGCACATCCGCGAGGCGGCCGCCACCAGCCTGTCGGGCGGTGAACGGCGGCGGGTGGAAATCGCCCGCGCGCTGGCGATCAATCCGCGCTTCGTCCTGCTCGACGAACCCTTCGCCGGCGTCGATCCCATCGCCGTCATCGACATCCAGAAACTGGTGCATTTCCTCATCGAGCGCGACATCGGCGTACTCATCACCGACCACAACGTGCGCGAGACGCTCGGCATCTGCAACCGCGCCTACATCGTCAACGAAGGCCGCGTGCTGATCGCGGGCACGCCCGACCGGATCATCCAGGACGATGGCGCGCGCAAGGTCTACCTCGGAGAAAATTTCCGTCTGTAGCGCCCGAAGCGGCGCGGCGGCAAGGCGCGTTCCCTGCCCGGACGCGCAACGCCGTGGGCGCGCCTTTTCGCGGCAACCGCGACGTGGCCATGGGGAGCCTGGCTGAAATATAAGAAAATCAAGATACACTTGAGCTGCTCAAGTCGGCATACTTCTTGCCGTTGTTCAAACCCATGAAGCACAGCCTCCAACTCAAGCTCGGCCAACACCTTACGCTCACGCCCCAATTGCAGCAGTCGATCCGGCTGTTGCAACTGTCCACGCTCGAACTGAATCAGGAACTGGAACAGATGCTCCAGGACAACCCCCTGCTCGAGCGCGAGGAGGGGGACGAGCCGGCCCTCGATGCGGCCGAGGTGCCCGCGCATACCGCCGAGGCTGAAGCCTCCGGCACCGAGGCGCCGCAGCAGGACGACGCGCCCGGGCCTTCGGCCACGCTCGACGACGCCGACTGGAACGACTACGGTAGCGCCGGCGACGACGACGAGGACGGCGACTACGTGCGGGGTTCGGCTCATGGCGCCAGCCTGCGCGAACACCTGCTGGAACAGTTGATCGTCAGCCCGCTGGGGCCGCGCGACCGCATCCTGGTCGCCGCGCTCATCGACGACCTCGACGACGCCGGTTTTCTCACTCAACCGCTTGCCGACATCGTCGCCAGCCTGGCGGAAGAAATCGAGGACCTCGAACCCGAGGAAGTCGATACCGCGCTGAAACACCTGCAGAACATGGACCCGACCGGCGTCGGCGCGCGCAATCTGGCCGAATGCCTGACCCTGCAACTGCGTGCCCTGCCCGCCGACACCCCGGCGCGCGATGCAGCCCTGCGGCTCACCGCGCACTATCTCGATCTACTGGCCGCGCGCGACGTCGGCAAACTGAAGAAGATGCTCGGCATCGACGATATCGCGCTGCGCGCCGCCCGCACACTCATCCTCTCGCTGAATCCGCGCCCCGGCGCGGCCTTTGGCAGGGACGACACCCATTACGTCATCCCGGACGTGCACGTGCGCAAGCTCAAGGGCATGTGGATCGCCAGTCTCAACGCCGACGCCATGCCCAGGCTGCGCGTCAACCGCGTCTACGCCGACATCCTCGCGCGCCACCGCGAATCCGGCGGCGGCCAGCTCGCCAGCCAGCTGCAGGAAGCGCGCTGGCTCATCAAGAACGTGCAGCAGCGCTTCGATACCATCCTGCGCGTATCGCAAGCCATCGTCGACCGCCAGAAACGCTTTTTCGAACACGGCGAGGTTGCGATGCGTCCGCTGGTGCTGCGCGAAATCGCCGACGCGGTGGAACTGCACGAATCGACGATCTCGCGCGTCACCACGCAGAAATACATGATGACGCCGCGTGGCCTGTACGAGCTCAAGTATTTCTTCGGCAGCCATGTCGCCACGGACAGCGGCGGCTCCTGTTCATCGACCGCGATCCGCGCGCTCATCAAGCAGCTCGTCGCCGCCGAGAGCGGCAAGAAACCGCTGTCGGACGGACAGCTCGCCGAGGTGCTCGGCCAGCAGGGGATCGTGGTCGCCCGCCGCACCGTCGCCAAGTACCGCGAATCACTGCAGATTCCGCCGGCCAACATGCGCCGCACGCTCTGACTGGAAAAACCTTGCACCCACCGGCTTGAATGTGCCCCGCTTTCGTCCGACAATGAAACCGGGCGTGAGGCGCCCGCGGGGCCGTTCCTGCAACCGGCATCCGCCTTATCCGCAGACCATGGAGGCTTTATGAATCTGACTATTTCGGGTCATCACCTGGAAGTGACCCCGGCCATCCGCGACTACGTTTCCGACAAGCTCGACCGCGTCAAGCGTCATTTCGACCAGGTCATCAACGTCACGGTCATCATGCAAGTGGAAAAACTGGTGCACAAGGTGGAAGCAACCCTGCACGTCAAAGGCCACGATTTTCACGCCCACAGCGAGGATGGCAACATGTACGCCGCGATCGATCTGCTGGCCGACAAGCTGGATCGCCAGATCGTCAAACACAAGGAAAAAACCGCCGACGTCCACCAGGGCAGCGGCGGCATCAAGCATCAATCGGCGGAGAGCGCCGCCTGAGCCGTTGCACGCGCACCACGCCCGGTAACGGCTTCGCTGCCGGGCGTATAATCCGCCAGCGCCGGGCTACCGAACCGGCCCCGCGACCCGCATGAACCTCATTGCCCCCCTCGTCACCCCTGACACCAGCCTGCTGGATTTGAGCTTCACCAGCAAGAAAAAACTCTTCGAGCACGCCGCCGGCCTGTTTGCCGGCATCTATGGCCTGAAATCGCCCGACGTTTTCACCAGCCTGTTCGAGCGCGAACGCCTGGGCTCCACCGCACTGGGCTGTGGCATCGCCATTCCGCACGGCCGCATCAAGGGCATGAAAGACGCGCACGGCGCCTTCTACCGCCTGAAAACCCCGCTCGAATTCGACGCTCCCGACAACCTGCCGGTGTCGCTGTGTTTCGTCCTGCTTGTTCCCGGCGACGCCAACGAACAGCACCTGAGCATTCTCGGCGAACTGGCGCAGTTGTTCGGCGACGAAACCATGCGCGGCAAGCTCACCCAGGTAGCCTCTCCGGCCGAGCTCGCCGAACTGCTCGGCAACTGGTCGGGCTGAACGCCCGCGATGCTCGATCCCGCCCATGTCACTGTCGAAGCCCTGTACCGCGACATGGCGGAACAGCTCGATCTCGTCTGGATAGCCGGGCAGGCAGGCGGGCGACGCACGCTGTCTTCGGAAACGGTGCAGAAACCCACCCTGGCGCTCATCGGCCATCTCAATTTCATTCACCCCAACCGCGTACAGGTGCTCGGCTGCGCCGAGATGGACTATCTGCGCGGCCTGTCGGTGCAGGCGCTGGGTGAAGCCATCCGCAACCTGTTCTCGACCGAACTGGCAGCCATCGTGATCGCCAACGGCGAAGCCGTTCCCGCCGTCCTGCTCGACGCCGCCGAGACGAGCCAGACGCCCCTGTTCGCCTCGCCGCTCGCAGGCCCCGTCCTGATGGCCCATCTGGGCCACTATCTCACACAGGAACTCGCCAACACCGATTCCGTACACGGCGTGTTTCTCGAAGTGCTGGGTCTGGGCGTGTTACTGAAAGGCAACGCCGGCGTAGGGAAAAGCGAACTGGCGCTCGAACTCATCACACGTGGACATCGGCTTGTCGCCGACGATGTGGTCGAACTCAAGCACGTCGCGCCGGAAACCCTGGAAGGCACCTGTCCGCCGCTGATCCGCGACTTTCTCGAGGTGCGCGGCCTGGGCATCCTCAACATCCGCTATCTCTTTGGCGAAACGGCGGTCAAGCTGCAAAAGAATCTCAAGCTCATCGTCGAACTCGTGCATCCGCAGGAAATCGGCGAGGTCGGCCTCA
This sequence comes from uncultured Thiobacillus sp., assembly GCA_964583195.1. GTDB lineage: Bacteria > Pseudomonadota > Gammaproteobacteria > Burkholderiales > Thiobacillaceae > Thiobacillus. Next base: position 857 of record CAZOVQ010000017.1, on the reverse strand, counting down.
ACCGCCTCGACATGGTGGCCTCGACCGAAACCATCCTCGAGGTAGCCATTCCCAAGGTACGGGTACCGGTCGCCGCCGGCCGCAACCTCGCGGTGCTGGTCGAGGTGGCAGTGCGCAACCACATCCTCAAGAGCCGCGGCATCAACCCGGTGGAACAGTTCATCCACCGCCAGCAGGCGGCCATCAACGGCAAAGGCTGATGGATAGGCCGATGCAGATCGTACTCGTCTCGGGGCTTTCTGGCTCGGGCAAGAGCATCGCCATCGCGGTGCTGGAAGACATCGGTTTCTACTGCGTCGACAATCTTCCGCTGGCGATGCTGACGCCGCTGATCGAGCATCTGGCACGCGAACGCATCGAGCGCGTCGCCATCGCCATCGACGCCCGCAGCGGCGCGAGTTTCGCGCAACTGCCCGCGCTGGTCGACGCGCTGCGCGCGGCAGGCCACGACCTGCGCGTGGTCTTCCTCGAAGCCAAGACCCTGTCGCTGGTGAAGCGTTTTTCCGAAACGCGGCGGCGCCATCCGCTGTCGAGCGACAGCGTGTCGCTGGCGGAAGCGATCCAGCTCGAACGCGAAATGCTCGCCGACGTCGCGCCGCTCGCGCACCGTATCGACACCAGCGATCTATCTGCGGCAGCGCTGCGCTTGTGGATCAAGGAACTGGTCGGACAGGATCGTTCGCGCATCACGCTGCTGTTCGAATCCTTCGGCTTCAAACACGGCATTCCGCTCGACGCCGACCTGGTATTCGACGTGCGCTGTCTGCCCAACCCGCACTATGTGGCCGAGCTGCGTCCGCTTACCGGATGCGACGTGCCGGTGCAGAACTTTCTCGAAGCCAGCCCGGATGCCATGG
>CAZOVQ010000016.1:6163-17110 GCA_964583195.1 uncultured Thiobacillus sp. | reverse complement strand
ATGGGGCGCCGGTGCACGGCAAGTCCGTTTATGCGGTCGGCGCCTCGATCCGGGTGTCGATGCTGCGCAAGGGCTCGACCGGTGCCGGTCGAACGGGGGCAGGCGGCCGCTGCGGCGCGCTGACCGCTTTCGCACGCAGCCGTTCGGCGTCGTCGGGTTGGCTTGACGGCGGTTCGCTTTTCTCGGTTTCAATCATGACTTCGACTTCGAGCGGCGGCGCGGGCACGCTGCGCATGAGCAGCCAGGGCGCCGCCAGGAACAGCAGCAGCGCATGCAGGGCGAGCGAGAAGGCGAGCGGCGCATAGGGCGCCACCCGCGCGTCGGCCGCGCGGTCGGGGCGTTCAGCGTTGGCCATCGGGCTGGTTGGACGCGGTCACGAAGCTCATGCGCGCAATGCCGGCGCGGTTGACCGCGGCCATGACTTCTGCGATGCGTCCGTAAGCGACGCGGTAGTCGGCCTTCAATTGCACATTGGTTTGCGGATCCGCGGCGAGCAGCGTCCGCAGGCGCGTTTCGAGATCGGTGCCGGCGACCTGCTCCTGGTCGACGTAGACGTTGCCGGAGGCGTCGATGATGAGTTCGACCTTTTTCACCGGCAGCAGCTTGGCTACCGGCGCGGTTTTGGGCAGATTCACCGGCACGGCCTGCAGCAGGAAGGGCGCGGTCACCATGAAGATGACGAGCAGCACCAGCATCACGTCGACCATGGGCGTGACGTTGATCTCGCTCATCGGCGCGTAGTCGTTGGGACGCAACAGGGCCATTTCACTTGCCCTCGTCTTTTGCGGCGTCGCCCTTTTTCTCGGCACGGTACGGCGTCTTCATCACCAGGTGCAGGAAGTCGGTGGCGAACTGATCGATGCCGGCAACCGTGGTACGAACGCGGCGCACGCCGTAGTTGTATGCGAGCACGGCGGGAATCGCGGTGGCGATGCCGAAAGCCGTGGCGACGAGCGCTTCGCCGACCGGGCCGGCGACGATGTCGAGGCTGGCCGAATTGGCGAGGCTGATGTCCTGCAAGGCGTGCATAATGCCCCACACGGTGCCGAACAGGCCGACGAAGGGCGCGGTGCTGCCGATGCTGGCAAGCGCCATCAGACCGTATTCCTTGCGCTGCTGGATTTGCTGGAGGCCGCTCCTCAAGGTGCGTTCGAGGATGTCCTTGCGGTCGCCCAGACTGTCGAGCGACAAGGCAGCGTCCTTGTCCTCGGAAATGGCGTCGAAGCCTGCGGCGGTGAGGGTGGCGAGGTCGCCTGGATGCGCACGCGCCGCGGCTTCGCCGGCGCGCAGATCCTTGGCCGCCCAGAAGGCCTGTTTGAAGGCGGTATCGCGCTTGCCGTCGCGAACGTTTTGCCACACCCGCATCAGGATCAGCGTCCAGGTCGCGATGGAAAACACCAGCAGCGTGAGGTTCACGGCGAAGGATTGGGTAAGCGTCGTCATGCGGAAGATCCTGTTCTTCAGTGGCGGGCGCATTCGCATCGCGCCGCCGGGATGTTCTTCAGTGGCGGGCGCATTCGCATCGCGCCGCCGGGAAATAATTTAAGTTTATTAAGAGCAACTAATAAACAACTAGGATTTTAACGTGTGCCCCGCCTCACCGGAATGCCCGGAACGGGCTTTCATGGGCTTGCGGCGAGGTTTTTCGCTATGATGGTACGAATCGCCCAACAAGCATTTTCATCTGTCCCGCCATGCGTCATACCGCCGTATTGCTGATTTCATGCCCCGATCAGAAAGGTCTGGTCGCGGCCATCGCCGATTTTCTGCTGTTGCATAATGCCAACATCCTGCACGCCGACCAGCATCAGGACGCCGGGTTGAAACTTTTCCTGATGCGGGTGGAATGGGATCTGGCCGGCTTCGATCTCGACCTCGCCGATTTCGCTGCCGCGTTCAACCCCGTCGCCCAGCGCTTCGGCATGAGCTGGCGGCTCGCCGAATCCAGCCGCAAGCCGCGCATGGCGGTATTCGTCTCGAAATTCGATCACTGCCTGGCCGACCTGCTTTATCGCTACCGGAGCGGCGAACTGCACTGCGAACTGCCCATCGTCCTCAGCAATCACGAGGACACGCGCTGGCTCGCCGACGCCACCCGCGTGCCCTATCAGCACATTGCGGTGACCCGTGACAGCAAGCACGAAGCCGAGCGGATGCAGTTGGCGATCCTGCGCGACCTGAAAATCGATTTCATCGTGCTGGCACGCTACATGCAAGTGCTGTCGCCGGAATTCATCCGTCACTTTCCCCACCGCATCGTCAACATCCATCATTCGTTCCTGCCGGCCTTCCATGGCGCCAAACCCTACCACCGCGCCTTCGAGCGCGGCGTGAAGCTGATCGGCGCGACCGCGCACTACGTTACCGAAACCCTCGACGATGGCCCCATCATCGAACAGGACGTGGCGCGCATCTCGCACCGCGACAGCCTGGAAGACCTCATCACCAAGGGCGCTGACCTGGAGAAGGTCGTGCTGTCGCGCGCGGTGAAATGGCACCTCGACAACCGCGTGCTGGTGTACGCCAACAAGACGGTCGTGTTCGACTGACGGCGATGCCCGATTTCAGCGTTCCCGACTTCGCGCCTGCACCGGACGTCCCCGTGGAAACGCGGCCCAGGCAGCTCCAGGCCTGGCTCGACCACCTGCCCTTCGCCAGCCCCGCCGACGCCGCCCGGCAACTGCTGGCGGCGCTACGCGCCATGAACCGTGTCGCACTCGACGCCACGCTCCGTGAAAGCCTGCTGGCGCGTTACCGGCCGGCGATCGCGCGGGCGACTGCCGGCCTCGAGCGCCTGCTCGGCGAGGCGGGCGTACCGCCCTACGCGCAGACGCGCCAGCACGCCGCACTGCTGTGCGCGCTCGCGCACGAACACACGATCGGCTACAAACGTCTGCTGTGCGACCCGGCCCCGAACAAGTCCGGCCGCCGCAGCGAGTGGCTGGCGCAGCTACTCGCCGCGCTGCGCGCGCTCCAGGACGCGCACGCCCTCACCTATACCGTGCCGCCGCCCAATCTGTGGCCGGACATGCATCGCGCGCATGCGCTGGCCCGCAGCGTCGGTCGGGCGGACGACGTGCTCGGCGATGCCAGACCGGCGAGCCTTGCGTATCGCGAAGCCCTGCTCACGGCACTGGCCGATCCGGCACGCATGAGCCGCAGTGAGTTCTTCTCCATGCGCGCCTTTCTGCGCGCCTATGGGGCGCTGACCACCCTGCGCGACGGGCCGCCGGGCGAGACCGGCTTTGCCATCGACCCCGCGAATCCCGCCCCTCCGACCGTGCCTGCCGCAACCGCCACCGGCCTGCTCTGGCTGGATACCGAGGCGCTGTGCCGCCGCCTGCACGAACTCGCGCTGCGGCTGCGCGACGGCGACCCTCCCGGCAGTCTCGGCCTGCCCGACGAGACGTCCAAAAGCATGGCCTTGCTGGTTGCAAAACGTCTCTCCAAACGCTGGCGCAGCTGCGTCCGCAGGGTCTACGCGCGGCGCGAGGCCGACGGCGCCACTCTGGACGCGGTGGCGGGACTGAGCGCGATTCATCGTCTGCTTGCCGGTGACCCGGACGAAGACGGCGACGGCCAGTCCATCGGCGACGTTGCCGCGCTCTACGCCGCGCCCGCGACCCTCCACGTCAGCCGCTGGACGGTACGCAACGACAGCGCGACGGGGCTCTCGCTGACCGGTACGCCGGGCACCGCGCTCAATCTGAGGGCCGGCGACGCCCTGGCGCTGCGAGCCATCCGGCACGCCGACTGGTCGCTGGCGATGATCCGCTGGGTCACCATGCACGATGGCGGCCGGGTCGAACTCGGCGTAGAGCGCATCGCCCCCGGCATGCAGCCGGTCTGGGTCCGTCTCCTGCGCGGCCCTCGCAAGCACCCGGAGCCGGCCCTGCTCGTGCCCGGCCTTGCCGGACTGAAACAGCGCGACCGCCTCATGCTGCCGAGCCAACTCTACGCCGCGGGCATGGATGCGGAGATTCGGCATGCGTCGCGGCAGTATGTTCTCAGCTTCGGTCGCCGCCTCGAACACACGCCGAGCTTCGACCTGATCGACTTCACCCTTTTTGCCCGGAACCCAGACGTCGCATGAGCGAAATCCTCGTTTTGTATTACAGCGCGCACGGCAGCGTGCGCAGCATGGCGCAACGCATCGCACGCGGCGTCCATCAGGTGCCCGGCACGTCGGCCCGGCTGCGCAGCGTGCCACCGGTGGCGGCGTGCACCCGGATTGCGGAACCGCCAGTGCCCGACGACGGCGCGCCTTACGTCGAACTCGCGGACCTCGAACACTGCGCGGGGCTGGCCCTCGGTTCGCCCACCCGCTTTGGCAACATGGCGGCACCGTTGAAGCACTTTCTCGACAGCACCGGCGCGCTGTGGGCACGCGGCGCGCTTGCCGGCAAGCCCGCAGCCGTGTTCACTTCCACCGCCAGCTTGCACGGCGGCCAGGAAACCACGCTCATGTCGATGATGACGCCGCTTCTGCACCACGGCATGCTGATCCTCGGTCTGCCCTACACCCTGCCGGAGCTGAACCGCACCGCCAGCGGCGGCACGCCCTACGGCGCCAGCCACTGGGCCGGCGCCGACGACGACCGGCCGCTCACCGACGAGGAATGCAGCCTGTGTCTTGCGCTGGGGCGGCGCTTGGCTGAAACCGCACTCAAGCTCTCGCCATGACGATACTGCTGCGCCGCATCGCCAGCACGAGCCTGATCGCGCTGATTTTCCTCAATCTGGCGTGGGAACTCTGGCTCGCGCCGCTGCGGCCGGGCGGCTCCTGGCTGGTGCTGAAAACGCTGCCGCTGCTGACGCCTCTGATGGGTATCCTCAAGGGCCGGCGCTACACCTATCAATGGGCGCCAATGCTCGTCCTTGCCTATTTCACCGAGGGCGTGGTGCGCGCCTGGAGCGAGCGCGGGCTGTCGCAGACGCTCGCGTTTGGCGAAACCGTCCTGTCGGTCGTATTCTTTTTTGCCGCGATCTACCATGCGAAATTCAGCGCGCCCTCGCGCGGCGCGCGCTGAAATCCGGCGCCCTCAGTCGGCGTTGCGCTGGGGCCAGTATTTCTTGAGCTTGTACCAGAGGGTACGCTCGCTGATGTCGAGCAGCGCGGCGGCGCGCGCCTTGTTGCCATCGCTGCGCGCGAGTGCCGCTTCGATCATGCGCGCCTCGAGCGCTTCGACGGCCTGATTCAGCGACGTTTCGGGCAGCGCCTCCCCGGCCTGCTGCGCAGACGCCTGCGGCGCACCCGGCAGCGGCGGCCGGTCGAGCATGAAGTGCTCGGCCTCGAGCGACCCGCCACCGCCGAGGATCAGCGCGCGTTCGACCATGTTTTCCAGCTCGCGCACGTTGCCTGGCCAGGCGTAGGCCTGCAGACGTTCGAGCACGCCGGGGGCGAGCCGGGCGGCGGCGTGCCCATGGCCATGCTTGGCGACGAAGTGCTCGACCAGGCCGGCGATGTCCCCGCTGCGCCGGCGCAGCGGCGGCAGTTCGAGCGATACGACGTTCAGGCGGTAGTAGAGATCCTCGCGCAGGCTGCCCGCGCGCACGCTCTCCAGCGGATCGCGGTTGGTTGCGGCGATCACGCGCAGGTCGAGCTTGAGCACGCGGTTGCCACCGAGCCGCTCGACCGTGTTCTCCTGCAGCACGCGCAGCAGCTTGGCCTGAAGCGGCATCGGCATTTCGGTCAGTTCGTCGAGAAAGATGGTGCCGCCGTCGGCAAGCTCGAATTTGCCGATGCGTTCCTTCAGCGCGCCGGTGAACGCCCCCTTCTCGTAACCGAACAGTTCGCTTTCCAGAATCTCGGCCGGAATCGCCGCGCAATTGATCGGCACGAACAGCCGGTCGGCGCGCGGCGAGGCGTTGTGCACCGCGCGCGCGGCGAGTTCCTTGCCGGTGCCGGTTTCGCCGGTGATGAGCACCGAGGCCCGGCTCGGCCCCACGCGCCGGATCAGTTCGTAGACGGCCTGCATCGGCGCGCTGGTGCCGACGAAGGCGTCCCAGCCGCGGTTGACCTCCTGCCGCAGGAAGGCGTTCTGCCGTGCCACCTCGGCATTGTCGAGCACGCGCGTCACCGCATGTTCGACGACGTCGATGTCGAAGGGGCGCAGGATGTAGTCGCAGGCGCCGTGCCGCATCGCGACCACCGCAGTTTCGAGGGTGCCGTGCGCGGTGATCACCATCACCGGCACCTCCGAGCCCTGCGCGCGCAAGGCGGCGAGCAGCTCGATGCCATCCATTTCCGGCATGCGCAGATCGGTGATGACGAGATCCGCGCCGCCTTTCCTGAACTGCGCCAGCGCCTCGACGCCGTTGGCGGCGACGAGCACGCCGTGCCCCATCTTCTGCAGCATGATTTCAAGGACGCGACGCATCTTCGGTTCGTCGTCCACCACGAGTATCTGTCTGTCCTTCATGATGCTCCTGTCTGCGCGCGCGGCAGGCGAATGCGGAACAGCGCGCCGCCCAGCCGGCTTTCCGCCGCCTCGATCTCGCCGCCGTGCGTGCTCACGATCTGCTGCACGATCGCCAGTCCGAGGCCGATGCCGCCTTCGCGCCGGAAGAAGAAGGCCTCGAACACGCGCGCGCGCTCGGCCGGATCGATGCCGGTGCCGTCATCGGCCATCTCGACGATGAGCCCGTCGCCGTCGTCGCGCGTGGCGATTTCGATATGACCGCCGTGATCGAGAATCTGCAGGCCGTTCATCAGCAGATTGAGCAGCACCTGGGTCAGCAGTTCCTCGTCGCATTCGATGACCGGTTCGCGGGCATGCAGTTCGGTGACGACGACCACGCCCTTGCGCTCTGTCTGCGCGCCGAGCAGGGCGATGCTTCTGGCGATCAGCGCGTGCACGTCGCCGGGCGCAAACGCAGGCGGGCGCGGACGCGCGGTGTCGAGCATGGCCGACACCAGATGATTGAGCCGATCGGTCTCGCCTTCGATGAAGCCCAGCATTTCCCGGCCTTCCGCACTGATGCCCGATTCACGCTGCAGCATCTGCGCGGAAGAACGAAGAATGCCGAGCGGCGTGCGCACCTCGTGCGCGATCACCGATGCCATCTCGCCGACGACGGCAAGCTTGGAAGCGCGCACCAGATTCTGCCGCGACTGGTCAATGTCTCGCACCATCTGCACGAAGGCTTCGGTCAGTTCGCCGACTTCGCCGCCGCGCACGGCCGGCGGCGGTACCGACCTGTCGCGGACATGGCCGCGCACAAAACCGGTCAGCGCCATGATCGGCCGGGCGATCTCGCGGCTGACAGCGGTGGCGATGAACAGGATGAGCAAGGCGATGAAACCGAGCAGCGCGAGGAAAATCAGCGCCATGCGGTGGATGGGCGCCAGCGCCTCGTCCACCGGCTGGATGATGAGTGTGGTCCAGCCGAAACCGGAAAAATTCCCGTAGCCGCGCGAGGCCGCCGCGCCGACGACGACCTCGGAATCCGTCGCCGGCAGGCCGCTGCGCACGGCCACCCCCTGCCCGCCGCCCGGCAATCGCCAGTCGGCAAACAGCCGGCTTTGCAGCAGGCCGCGCGCACGCAGCCCTGCCGACGCGGCAATCAGGCGTCCCTCGTGGTCGAGCACGGCCAGCATGCGCCCACCGCCGCTCGCGGCCTGGTCAAGGCTGTCGTCGATCTCCGACCAGTCGAGTGTCAGCCGCAGTTGCCCCAGACTGCCCCGGGCATAGGCGGACGGAATGTCGACCCGCATCACCAACGCACCGTCGCGCGCCGACGGCGCTTCCAGCTCGACCCGCGCACCGGGCAGGGCCGCCCCCAGCCACGCCGGCCGTGCCGCAAGCGTGCGCCCCACCTGCGCCGGGTCGCTGCTGCTGACGACCCGGCCTGCGGGATCGACGCAGGACAGCCGCAGGTAGACGTCACGGTAGCCGCGGTGCAGATCGGACAGGAAATGCGAAAGGCGCTTGTCCACGTCGCGCACCTGCATGTCCTGCATCACGTCGATCCGGCTCCAGGTCGCCGCGTTCTGCAGACGTTCGAACATCATCCTGTCGATATCGCCGGCAATGCCCGCCGCCTGGATCGCGATCGTGCGCCCGATTTCGTCCTGCATGGCTTCGCGCGCCTTGACAAAAGCGAGGCCCGCCAGAAGGATGGCGGGCAGCAGACCGACGCCCAGAAAGGCGGCGAGTAGCGTCTTGCGTATGCGCATGGGGGGATGGTAGCCGAATGGACAGGAAGAACGGAACGCGCACGTCGCGCGCACGCGGCGGTGTGGCCTGGCGGGCTGCCGCCCTCGCCTGTTGCCTGAGCGTCGCTACGCTCGCCGCGCGCGCGGCCGGCATCGACTACCGGCTCGGCCACGGCCTGGAAATCGCGGATACCGGCCTGCTGCTCGGCGGCTATGCGACGACCAGCTTCTTCGCCCTGCGCGGCGGTTCGACCCGCGCCGCACTGGACAATCTGAGCCTGTTCGTGAACTGGCAGAACGACGGCCGCTTGAGTTTCTTCTCCGAGCTCGATTACGAGAACGTGCTGGATACGAGCGATGCCGGGCAGGAAGGACGGGAACATTACCTGGCGTTGGAGCGCTTCTATCTGGACTATGCGATCAGCGACACGGTGACGCTGCGTGCGGGCAAGTTCCTCACGCCGATCGGCCGCTGGAACCTGGTTCACGCCACGCCGCTGGTGTGGACCACCTCGCGCCCCCTGGTCACGCAGCTCACCTTTCCCACCAACGCCACGGGACTGATGCTGAACGGCTCCCTGCCCGGCCTTGCGAACGGCGTCGAATACTCGCTCTATGCGTCGAAGGACACCGAGCTGCGTCCCAACCCCGCGCTCGATCCCTTCCGGGAAGCCCTCGGCGCCCACCTGAACCTGCCGCTTCCAGGCAGCAACCAGCTTGGGCTTTCGTATGCCAGCTTCGAACAGGAACGCGCGCCCGACGAGCGCAAGCAACTGGTGGGGCTGGACCTGCGCCTCGCGCGCAAGGGCTGGGAATTCAGTGCCGAAGGGGTCTACCGGTTTTCCGAGCGCGGCGGCAGACAGGACGAACGCGGGGCCTTCGGCCAACTTGTGGCGCCGCTCGGCGAGCGGCTGTTCGGCGTGGCGCGTTACGAACTCTTTCGCAAGGCGGACGAACACGAAACAACCCGGCTCGCCGTACTCGGACTGAATTACCGGATCGCCTCCGCGATCGTGCTGAAAACCGAGTGGGTCGATGCGCGCGAGAACCGCATCGATGCGACCGAAGGCTTCCTGTCCTCACTCAGCGTACTGTTCTGAACGTGCGCCCGGCGAGCCTACTGGTTTTCCTTGCTGCCTGCTGCCTGCTGCCGGCCGCCGGTGCGGCCGATACGCGTGCGCCCGGCTTCGTCGTGATCGCGCATCCCGGAACCCGCGCTCATCTCAACCTCGACAGGCTGGCACGCATCTATCAGCGCAAACAGACCAACTGGAAAGACGGCACCCGGATCCAGCCGGTCAACCTGCCGGCGACCCATCCCCTGCGCCGCGCCTTTTCGCAGGCCGTGTTCGGCATGGCACCCGAGGACATGGAAGCCTATTGGCGCGAGCGCTACTTTCACGGCGTGCTGCCGCCGCACGTGCTCGCCTCCGAGGAGGCGGCCAGACTGTTCGTGCAATCGACGCCGGGCGCGATCGCCTATGTCTCGACCTGCGTGCCTGCGCAGTCCGTCGACGTGCTCCTCACAGAGGGGGAGGTTCCGGACTGCCCGCGTTGAGGCGCGGCGCCCGCCCTGCAAATCCGGTGAACATGCCTTGCAGCCGCGCCGGCGTCAGCGGCGCGCGCAGATGCGCGCGCAACACCCGGCCATTTGATTCTTTCATTGAAAATCAATCACCTGTGTGATTCAGACTGGCCAGCCGTCGGGTTGGCAGCACTTTTGCTTGGACCTGGACATTGCCTGCCGCGACACGCGGGCGCCGACGAGAAAAGCGATGTCCACACTGCCTGCTTCCAGCCTGTTTCTGCCCTTCGCCATTCCCCTGCCCGCCCAGCGGACGCGGCACCGCCGTGGCACGCCGGAACCGGTCCGCATCGCGCCCCCTCACGTCTGCACGCTCGTCGAACAGCAGGACGCCGGACGCGCCGAAGCCGAAGCCTTCATCCGCGCGCGCTATGCGGCCAGCTACGGCTGCCGGATCGAGCATTTCATGCCGCGCCTGTTCGCCGTTCGCGACTGCGCCGGTGAAATCCGCGGCGCGTTCGGCCTGCGCGACGCACGGGAGCCACTGTTTCTCGAACACTATCTGGATCGGCCGATCGAGCGCCTGATACCGGGTGATTCCGGCGCGCCGACGGCACGGGCGCACATCGTCGAGGTCGGCAATTTTTCCGGCGCCTTTCCCGGCGCCATGCGCACGATGATCGCCCTGTTGACCGAAAAGCTCCAGCGCGACGGCATCGCCTGGGTCGCCTTCACCGGAACCGCCGAACTGCGTAATGCCTTCATGCGCCAGGGGCTCGACCTCGTCGACCTGGGGGCGGCCGGGGTCGAACGTCTGCCCGAGCCTGCGCGTGCGGCCTGGGGCAGCTACTACGCGCATGCGCCGCGCGTGTCGCTTTGCAACGTGAATGCAAGCTGGCGCATCCTGAACGCCCGATGCGCCCCGCCGCACGCATGAGCGCGATCATTGCCGCCATCCGGGCGCACGCGGCCCGCACTCCTGCGCACACCGCCCTGTGCGACGAAACCGGGCACTTCGACTATCGCGCGCTGGATACGGAAATCGCAAGCCTGGCCGAACGCTTGCGCGCCATCGCCCCGCGCGCCCTGGCAATTCTCGGCGACAACGGCCGTTCCTGGGCAGTGGCCGACCTTGCCGCTCTGGCGGCGGATCTCCCGCTCGTCCCCCTGCCGTCGTTCTTTTCCCCGGCACAGCTTGCGCACACGCTGCGCAGCGCCGGCATCGACGTGCAGTTCGGCTGCGACACGCTCCTCATCTGAGCGA
>CAZOVQ010000016.1:0-6153 GCA_964583195.1 uncultured Thiobacillus sp. | reverse complement strand
GCTGCGCAGCGCCGGCGTCGATTTCGTCATGACCGACCAACCGGCACGCATCCGCCAGGCGCTGCAGCGCCCGGAACTGCCGGCAACGCCCTTTTATCGCGGCCTGGTCGGCATGTCCTTGCCGACCCCGGCCGGCAAGCTTGCACACCTGCCGGCCGGCACACGCAAAATCACCTTCACCTCGGGCACCACCGGCGAGCCGAAAGGCGTGTGTCTGGGACGCGAGGAGATGGAAGCGGTAGCGGAATCGCTGCGTCAGGCCAGCGGCACCGTGCCTCGTGACCGCCATCTCTGCCTGCTGCCGCTGGCGACCCTGCTGGAAAACATCGGCGGCCTGTACACCCCGTTGCTGGCGGGCGCGACAGCCTGTCTGCCGCCGCTCGCGGCGGTCGGCCTGCACGGCAGTTCCAGGCTCGATGCCAACCGCCTGTCTCATGCCCTGCACGACTGGCAGGCGACGACCGCCATCCTGGTGCCGCAGATGCTGCAAGCCCTGCTGGCGGCCGGACGCACGGGACCGCCAGAGTCCCTGCGCTATCTGGCGGTCGGCGGCGCGCCGGTTTCGCCATGCCTGCTTGCGCAGGCCCATGCGTCCGGCCTGCCGGTGTATCAGGGCTACGGCCTGTCGGAATGTGCTTCCGTGGTGGCCCTGAACCGGCCGGACGCGAACCGCCCCGGCAGCGTCGGCCGGCCCCTGCCGCACCTGCGACTCGAATTCGCGGCCGACGGCGAGATCCTGGTGCGCGGCCCGCGCTGGCGCGGTTATCTCGGCGATGCCCCGGTACAGGACGCAAACCTTGTCGCCACCGGCGATCTTGGCTATCTCGATGACGCGGGTTATCTCTTTCTCAGCGGCCGCAAGAAAAATCTTTTCATCACCGCTTTCGGCCGCAACGTCGCCCCCGAATGGGTCGAAGGCGAGTTGGTGGCGCACCCCGGCATCGCACAAGCCGCGCTGTTCGGCGAAGCGCGTCCCTTCAATTGCGCCGTGGTCGTGTCCGCCCCGGGAGCCACACGTGAAATCATCGACACGGCCATAGCAACCGCCAATCGCCGGCTGCCTGACTATGCACGCGTCCGCGCCTGGATAGCCGCAGATGCCCCGTTTACCCCCGCAGCCGGTTTCGCAACGTCAAACGGCCGGCTGCGCCGGGACGCGATCCTCCGCCATTATCGGGATCGCATCGACAGCCTTTATCCACCCGAAACGGAAACCCAAGCATGCGTTTTTACCAACACCTCCAGCACGCCACTGCCAGCGAACGCGCAACCCTGCTCTCCGCGCCGCTCATAAACGCCGCGCTCTCGGGCAGCCTGTCGCACCAGGGCTATCTCGATTTTCTAGCTCGCGCCTATCACCACGTCCGCCACACGGTGCCGCTCCTGATGGCCTGCGGCGCGCGCCTGCCGGCACGCCAGGAATGGCTGCGCAGCGCGGTGGCGCACTATATCGAGGAGGAAATCGGTCATCACGAATGGATCCTCGCCGACATCGCGGCGGCCGGCGGCGACGCCGACGCCGTGCGCGACAGCGCGCCCGACTTCGATACCGACCAGATGGTCGCCTACGCCTACGACACGGTGACGCGGCGCAATCCCATCGGCATGTTCGGCATGGTCTATGTGCTCGAGGGCACCAGCGTCAGTGTTGCATCCGATGCGGCGCACGCGCTGCAATCCTCGCTCGGTCTTCCGCCTGTCGCCTTCACGTATCTGAGCAGCCACGGGGCGCTCGACCTCGAACACATCGACGACTACGAACACCTGGTCAACCGCCTCGACGACGCCGACGACCGTGCAGCCGTGATCGCCAGCGCGCGGACCTTCTTCCGCCTCTACGGCAATGTGCTGCGCGGCGTCGACACCGGAGCGCATGCATGAACGTCTCCGGCCGCAACATTCTCATCACCGGCGCCAGCGGCGGCATCGGCAGCGCCATCGCACGCGAGCTCGCCCGGCGCGGCGCCAGCCTGATCCTGCTGAACCGGGATCGGGACAAACTCGAAAAATTCGCCGCGACGCTGCGCGCAGACGGTGCACAGGTCAGCGTGCTGGCCGGCGACCTCGCCCTGCCCGGTGAACCGGCCCGGCTGATCGCGGCAGCGCTGGTGCAAGCCGGAAGCATCGACATCCTCGTCAACTGTGCCGGCGTACAGACTTTCGGCCTGTCCGCCGACGAAGCCGCGCACGACACCGCGCAGCTGTTCCAGGTCAACACCGTGGCGCCGATCATGCTGACGAACGCGCTGCTGCCGCACATGCTGCAAAGAGGCAGCGGGCAGATCGTCAACCTCGGCTCGATCTTCGGTTCGATCGGCTTTCCCTGCTTCGCCGCGTATTCCGCGAGCAAGTTCGCGCTGCGCGGCTATTCCGAAGCGCTGCGGCGCGAGCTGGCGGACAGCGGCATCGGCGTCACCTATGTCGCGCCGCGCTTCACCCGCACCGCTTTCAACCGCAACGCGGTCAACCGCATGGCCGACGCATTGAAGATGAACCAGGACGAACCCGAACAGGTCGCCACGCGCGTCGTCGCCGCCATCGAAGGCGACAGCCGCGACCGCTATCTCGGCTGGCCCGAGAAATTTTTCGTGCGCCTCAACGCCGTCCTGCCGCGTCTGGTCGATGCGAGCCTGACGAAACAGGCCCGCCTGATGCGCCCCTTCGCCAGCGAATCCGTCCGTTGACCTGGCGCAAGCTGGCACAGGCAGGCCGCCCGTTCCGGGCGTACCGCCGGCCGCAGCCGTTCACACCTGCGGGTGCGCGCGCTCCAGCTTGGCGTCGAGCTTGTTCAGGGCATGCAGGTAGGCCTTGGCGGAGGCTACCACGATATCGGTGTCGGCGCCCTGGCCATTGACTACGCGGCCATCCCTGGCCAACCGCACGGTCACCTCGCCCTGCGCGTCGGTGCCGCTGGTGATGTTGTTCACCGAATAGAGCAACAGGTTGGCACCGCTCGCCACTACCGATTCGAGCGCCCTGAAGGTGGCGTCGACCGGCCCCGATCCATCGCCCTCCGCACATTGTTCCGCCCCCTCGTCGGTGAATACGACCCGGGCGTGGGGCACTTCGCCGGTCTCGGAACAGACCTTCATCGACACCAGCTTGAAGCGTTCATGCTCGGTGGCGTAGCCCTCGTCGGAGACCAGCGCCTGCAGATCCTCGTCGAAGATCTCGCGCTTCTTGTCGGCGAGATCCTTGAAGCGCGCGAACGCAGCATTCAAGGCTTCTTCGGTATCGAGGACGATGCCCAGTTCGGCCAGCTTGCTCTTGAACGCGGCACGGCCGGAGAGCTTGCCCAGCGTCAGACGATTCGCATGCCAGCCCACGTCCTCGGCGCGCATGATTTCGTAGGTCTCGCGGTGCTTCAGCACGCCGTCCTGATGGATGCCGGATTCGTGCGCGAAAGCGTTCGCGCCGACGATGGCCTTGTTGGGCTGCACCGGGTAGCCGGTGATGGTGGAGACCAGCCTGGACGCCGGCACGATCTGCGTCGCGTCGATGTTCGAGTCGCAGTTGAACACATCGCGGCGGGTGCGCACCGCCATCACGATTTCCTCCAGCGAGGCATTGCCGGCGCGTTCGCCGAGACCGTTGATGGTGCACTCGACCTGGCGCGCGCCGTTCATCACCGCGGCGAGGGAGTTGGCGACGGCCATGCCGAGATCGTTATGGCAGTGCGTGCTCCAGATGACCTTGTCGGCGTTCTTCACGCGCGCGATGAGCTGCTTCATGCGCTCGCCCCACAAGGCGGGGATCGAGTAGCCGACGGTGTCGGGCACGTTGATCGTTTTCGCGCCGGCCTCGATCACCGCGTCGAACACGCGTACGAGGAAATCCATGTCGGAGCGCACCGCATCCTCGGCGGAAAACTCGACGTCCGCGGTGTATTCGCGGGCGAGTTTCACCGCCTTCACCGCGGCCTCGACGACCTGGTCGGGCGTCATGCGCAGTTTCTTCTCCATGTGGATCGGCGACGTCGCGATGAAGGTGTGGATGCGGCCGCGCCTGGCGGGCCTGATCGCTTCGCCTGCGGCACGGATGTCTCGCTCGTTGGCGCGTGCGAGCGAACAGACGGTCGAATTCGTGATGACTTTGGCGATGGCACTGATGGCATCGGCGTCGCCGGGGCTGGCCGCGGCAAATCCGGCCTCGATCACGTCGACACCAAGCTTTTCGAGCTGGCGCGCAATGCGGAGTTTTTCTTCCTTCGTCATCGACGCGCCGGGGCTTTGTTCGCCGTCGCGCAAGGTGGTGTCGAAAATATACAAGCGGTCGTTCATGGCAGGCTCCATGGAGGGTCGGCATCGCATCCGGTGCGATCCTGCCGACGCATTATATAAGTCCGCCGCAAGTGGGCTGCGGCGCTGGGATACTGCTGGGGGAGAGGGTCAGTATGCGCGCGCGAAGCGCAGCAGCAGGCTGCCGAACAGGACGTTCGACAGGCAGGGCACGAAGGAGGGCTGCGACCAATTAGACATAGTCTAAATTGTATGGATTTTTTTCCGCGCCGCAAGCGCCGTGTTCGTCAGTGTCGTGTTCGTCAGGCGGCCGGTTTGCGGCGGAGGCGTTGCATCAGCGCATCGGCATAACCCGACAGGCCGTACAGCACGAACGCGCCGAACAGGATTTCGGGCGGGCTGTAGGAAATCAGGATGAAGGCCAGCACGACCAGCAGGATGACGAAGAAGGGCACGCTCTTCCTGAGGTTGATGTCCTTGCCGCTGTAGTAGCGAAAGTTGCTGACCATGGTGAGCCCGGCGAACAGCGCCACGGCGAAGGCCAGCCAGCGCACGTCGTGGCCGGCGATGCCGTATTCGTTCATGACCCAGACGAAGCCGGCGATCAGCGCCGCCGCCGAGGGACTGGGCAAACCCTGGAAATAGCGCTTGTCGGTGACCGTATCTATCTGGGTGTTGAAGCGCGCGAGCCTGAGCGCCGCGCCGGCGCAATACACGAAGGCGGCGATCCAGCCGAACTTGCCCAGACCCTGCAGGGCGAACACGTAGATCACCAGAGACGGCGCCACGCCGAAGGAAACCATGTCGGAGAGGCTGTCGTATTCGGCGCCGAACGCGCTCTGCGTATGCGTCATGCGTGCGACACGCCCGTCGAGGCCGTCGAGCACCATGGCGATGAAAATCGCCACCGCGGCATGTTCGAAGCGCCCGTTCATCGCCTGTACCACGGCGTAGAAGCCGGCGAACAGGGCCCCGGTGGTGAACAGGTTGGGCAGCAGGTAGATGCCGCGATCGCGCATCCGCAGGCGCTCGCGTTCGGGAAGTCTGCGCGGAAGTTCAGGCATGGAAATCGCCTTACCAGCGAGCCAGGATGGTACGTCCGCCGACGACCTTCTGGCCGATGCTCACTTCGGGCCGGGCCGTTACCGGCAGATAGACGTCGACCCGCGAACCGAAGCGGATGAAGCCATAACGCTGGCCACGCGCCAGCGCGTCGCCTGCGCCAACGTAGCAGAGAATGCGGCGGGCGATCAGGCCGGCAACCTGTACGCAGGTGAGATCGCCGCGTGGGGTGGCGATGTGGATCGCGTTGCGTTCGTTTTCCGTCGAAGCCTTGTCGAGATCTGCGTTGACGAAGCGGCCGGGCGTGTACCAGACCCCCCTGACCTCGCCCGTGACCGGGCTCTTGTTCGAATGCACGTTGAACACATTCATGAACACGCTGATTTTCAATGCCTCGCGATCGAGATATTCGTCATGGCATTTCTCCACCACGACGATGCGCCCATCGGCCGGTGCGATGACCGCGTCGGCATCCGCCGGAGGCTGCCGTTCGGGATCGCGGAAGAACTGCAACGCGAACACCGCCCAGATCCAGAACGGAATCGACCACCAGCCGATGAGCCAGGTGGCGACGAACGCAGCCGCAAACGCGGCCAGCAGAACCAGCCAGCCTTCGCGGGCGATGAGGGAATTCTTCATGTTCAGGGGCCAGGGACTGGGAGTCAGGGGCTGGGGAAACGAAGGCGCGGTGCAGCCGCACCTCCCCTGATTCCCATCCCCTATCCCCTAGATCCTCAGTTCTTCGATTGATCGACCAGCTTGTTGGCCTTGATCCACGGCATCATGTCACGCAGTTTCTCGCCGGTGACTTCGATCGGATGCTCGGCGTTGAGGCGGCGACGGGCGGTCATGG
>CAZOVQ010000015.1:0-17231 GCA_964583195.1 uncultured Thiobacillus sp. | reverse complement strand
CGCTGCTGGTCGGACCGTGGTTGCCGCTGGGGGGCGACAATCCTTCCATCCAGTATTTTGCCGGCTTTGCCGTGGTGTTTCTGCTTGTGCTGATCGGCACGCTGTTACTGGGTCATGCGCTGGCATCGCTGGTTCGGGCGGCAGGACTGGGCGGGGCGGACAGACTGCTCGGCGGTATTCTGGGCATGGTCAAAGGCTTGGCGATTCTGGTCGGTTTCACCTTGGCGGCTGGGCTGACTTCTTTGCCACGTACCGAATTCTGGAAACAGGCAATGCTGTCGGGCGCGCTGCGCACCATGGCGCAACCTGTGGTGCCTTGGCTGCCACGTGACGTGGCGAAACACATTCGCTTTGAATAACTTCATGGATGGGTGCACAGTATGTGCGGGGTAATCGGGGTCGTAGCCAACACGGCGGTCAATCAGCTTCTGTACGACGGACTGATGGTATTGCAGCATCGCGGGCAGGACGCTGCCGGCATCGTCACGGCGGAAGAAAACCGCTTCCACATGCACAAGGGACAGGGGCTGGCGCGCGACGTATTCCGCACCCGCGACATGCGCAATCTGCTGGGTGACATGGGCGTGGCGCACGTGCGCTATCCCACCGCGGGGAGCGCGTCGTCGTCGGCCGAGTCGCAGCCGTTCTACGTGAATTCGCCGTATGGCATCGTGCTGGGACACAACGGCAATCTCACGAATACCCAGGAACTGAAAGAATCGCTGTTCCGCGAAGACCTGCGCCACGTCAACACCAATTCGGATTCCGAGGTGCTCCTGAACGTTCTGGCGCACGAGCTTCAGGTGCGTGCCGAAGGGCGTGCGCTCGATCTGGATACGATCTTCGGCGCCGTCGCCGGCGTGCACGCGCGCTGCCGCGGCGCGTATGCGGTCGTTGCCTTCATCGCCGGTTACGGCCTTCTGGCTTTCCGCGATCCGCACGGCATCCGCCCGCTGGTGCTCGGTGTGAACGAGAACGTCACGCCGCACGAATACATCGTCGCCTCGGAAAGCGTGGCCATCGATACCCTGGGCTTCCGCCTGCTGCGTGACGTGGCGCCGGGTGAAGCGGTGTTCGTGGACTACCAGCGCAAGTTGCATGGCCGCCAGTGCAGCGACAGGGTCGCGCTCAATCCCTGCATCTTCGAATATGTGTATCTCGCGCGTCCCGACTCGGTGATGGACGGTGTATCTGTCTACAACACACGGCTGGCGATGGGCGTGTCGCTGGCGGAAAAAATAAGGCGCGAGTTTGCACACCTGAAGATAGACGTGGTGATCCCGATACCCGACACCAGCCGGCCTTCGGCGCTGCAACTGGCCAATCATTTGAACGTGCCTTACCGCGAAGGCTTCATCAAGAACCGCTACATCGGCCGCACCTTCATCATGCCGGGGCAGGCGCTGCGCAGGAAATCGGTGCGGCAGAAACTCAACGCCATTGGCGAGGAATTCAAGGACAGGAACGTGTTGCTGGTCGACGACTCAATCGTGCGCGGCACCACCAGCCGCGAGATCGTGCAGATGGCACGCGACGCCGGCGCGAAGCAGGTGTATTTCGCCTCGGCCTCGCCGCCGGTGCGCTTCTCCAACGTCTACGGCATCGACATGCCGACGCGCAACGAACTGATCGCCAACGGCCGCAGCGACGAGGACATCGCCCGCGAGATCGGCTGCGACGCGCTGATCTACCAGGACCTCGATGCCATGATCGCCGCGGTGCGCGCGGGCAATCCGGCGATCCAGGACTTCGATACCTCGTGTTTCGACGGCCGCTACATCACCGGCGATGTCACGCCGGAGTATCTCGCCTGTGTCGAGGCGGTGCGCAATGGTGAGACGCCGCCGCCGTCGGCGTTGTCGACGCAGCAGCTCGACCTCAATCTGGCGACGAATAATGGTTGACCGTGTCCGGTGCCGGGCGTAAATTGACTTGGCGCCGATTTGAACCACAGCTTGCGGGCGCTCGATAAATCCGGCTAAAGCGTTCGCAGGTGACAACCCCGAATCGCGCAAGCCGTTCGGGGTTTTCATTTTTTGTTCATCATCGAATTCACTGCGATTTTTCACACAGAGGGTTCAGAGGAAGCAGAGAAAAACCCACGTATTCTTCACCACCGTTACCTCTGTTCACTCTGTGTTTAATTTTTGGGCCATGATATGAACGACGAATACGACATCGATACCCTGGCCGTGCGCGCCGGCACGGTGCGCAGCCAGTTCAGCGAACACTCGGAGGCCATGTTCCTCACCTCCAGCTTCGTGTTCGGCAGCGCGGCCGAGGCGGCGGCACGCTTCAAGGGCGAAGTGCCCGGGCCGATCTACGCGCGCTTTACCAACCCCACCGTGCAGATGATGGAAACACGGCTGGCAGCGCTCGAAGGTGCCGAGCGCTGCGTCGCGTTCGCTTCAGGCATGGCGGCGATCCTGGCGACCGTGATGGGGCTGATGAAGGCGGGCGAGCATGTCGTCGCCTCGCGCTCGATCTTCGGCTCGACAGTGCAACTGTTCAGCAACATTCTCGGCCGCTTCGGTATCGAGACGACCTACGTCTCGCCAACCGATCCGGAGCAATGGCGTGCGGCGCTGAAGCCGAACACGAAGCTCTTCTTCGTCGAATCGCCGTCCAACCCGCTCACCGAGGTGAGCGACATCCGCGCGCTCGCCGACATTGCCCATGCGGCCGGCGTGTGGCTCGCGGTCGACAACTGCTTCTGTTCGCCGGCGCTGCAAAAGCCGCTCGAACTGGGGGCCGATATCATCATCCACTCGGCCACCAAATACCTCGACGGCCAGGGCAGGGTGCTCGGCGGCGCCGTGCTGGGCAGCCACGCGCTCATGGAGGGCGTCTACACTTTCCTGCGCACCGCCGGGCCGACGCTGTCGGCCTTCAACGCCTGGGTGATCCTGAAAGGCCTGGAGACGCTGGCGCTGCGCATGGACGCGCATTCGCGGAACGCCCTGGCGCTGGCGCAGTGGCTGGAGGCACAGCCTGCGGTTGCGCGCGTGCTGTATCCGGGTCTGCCGTCGCACCCGCAGCATCGGCTGGCGCTGGCGCAGCAGAAGACCGGCGGTGGCATCGTCGCGTTCGAACTCAAGGGCGGTCAGACAGCGGCGTGGAAGCTGATCGATGCGACCCGGATGCTGTCGATTACTGCCAACCTTGGCGACACCAAGAGCACCATCACGCATCCGGCCAGTACCACGCACAGCCGCATGACGCCGGAGCAGCGCGAGGCCGCCGGCATAGGCGACGGTCTGGTGCGCATTGCCGTTGGCCTTGAATCGCTGGCCGACCTCCGGGCCGACCTCGAGCGCGGGCTGGCATGATGCGGGGCGTGCTGGGCCTGCTGTTCCTTGCCGGCGCTGCGCACGCCGCCGACATGACGGTCGTGCGCTATCTCGACCGGGACCCGGGCGATCCGGCCTACGCGACACGCATCCTGGTGGCGCCCGGCTTTCTGCGCATGGATGGTGGTGAGGATGACGGCGACTTCGTGCTGCTCGACCGGCGCGCGAAGACAGTCGTCAATGTCATGCGCGATTCCGGCCTGGCGATGCGTTTCGTGGCGGCCAGTGCCCCGGCGAAGCGGGCGCAATGGCGCGCGGCACTGGATACGCGCCCGGCGGCACCGGGCACGCTGGCCTACCGGCTCGTGGTGAACGGCGTCGCCTGCAGCGAGGGGGTGCTGGCTCCGAAAGCCCATCCGGAGGTGGCGCGTGCGCTCGCCGAACTCAAGGCCGTGCTCGCCGCGACCCAGTATCGAGTGTGGCAGGATTCACCGCGCGCGCTGCAGCACGATTGCGATCTGGCGAACGAGGTCTGGGAATTCGATGGCTTGCTGAAACAGGGCCTGCCTCTGGAAACGCGCGAATTCAGCGGCCGCACGCGCGCGTTCGAGAGGGCATCCAGGGAGACGCTGCGGCCCGAACTGTTTCGCATTCCGGAAGGTCTGACGGCGATCGACGCACCCTCATGAGCCGGCCAGTTCTAGCCGGCAGCCGCTCACATCGCAGACGACGTAACCCCAGCGCGCATACCAGTCGGGCAGAACCCAGCGTTCGCACGGCTGTTCGTCGACGGCGTGCACGTGCCGTGCCGGGCGGTGGGTATGCCCGTGGATCAGGCGGGTTGCGCCGTGCTCGCGCAGGCTGCGCGTCACTTCATCGACGTTCGCATCCATGATCTCTACCGGCTTCGCAGCCTTGGCCGACTCGCTCCCGGCGCGCGCCTGGCGGGCGAGGCGCACACGCAACGCGTAGGGCAGGCGCCGCAACAGGGCGATCACCCACGGGCTGCGCACGCGGCGGCGAAATGTCTGGTAGCCGGTATCGTCGATGCACAGGGTGTCGCCGTGCATCAGCAGGGTCGGGGTGCCGTAGAGGTCGATCACGCTCGGGTCGGCGATGCGCGTCATGCCGGCGCGCGCCACGTAATCCGCGGCCAGCATGAAATCCCGGTTTCCGGAGAGGAAATGCACCGGCGTGCCGGATTGGGCGAGAGCCTTCAGCCGCAGGGCGACGTCGTCGGCCACGCGTTCGTCGTGGTCGTCGCCGACCCAGGCTTCGAACAGGTCGCCCAGAATATAGAGCGCATCGGCACCAGCGGCCGTTTCGTCGAGAAAGCGAAAAAAACGCCCGGTTGCGGCCGGGCGTGCGTCGGTGAGGTGCAGGTCGGCGACGAAGTAGGTGCGCCCCGTCTTCACCGCAGCGCTCAGATGATTTCCGCCTTCACGATGACGACGTCTTCCAGCGGCACGTCCTGATGGCCGGCGCGGTTGCCGGTCTTCACTTTCCGGATCGCGTCGACGACCTCGGTGCCCGCCGTCACCTTGCCGAACACGCAGTATCCCCAGCCTTGCGGCGTCGGCGAGGCGAAATCGAGAAAGCTGTTGTTCTTCACGTTGATGAAGAACTGCGCGCTGGCCGAATGGGGGTTGGGCGTGCGCGCCATGGCGATGGTGTAAGCCTCGTTTTTCAGGCCGTTGGCGGCCTCGTTTTCGATGGTGTCGCGGGTCGGCTTTTGCGTCATGCCGGGTTCGAAACCGCCGCCCTGGATCATGAAACCGTCGATCACACGGTGGAAGATCGTGCCGTCGAAAAAGCCGTCGCGCACGTACTGAAGAAAGTTTTCCACCGTTTTCGGCGCTTTCTCCGTGTCGAGTTCGAGAGTGATGATGCCGTGATTGGTATGAAGATTAACCATGGGGTTCCTGGAGGGTGGTTTCGTGGAGGATTTTCCAGCGGCCGTTCTCGCGGCGCCAGAACTGGCGCTTGACGGTACGGTCGCTGTGGGTGTCGCTCTGGTAGGTTTGCACGAAACTCACCAGGGCGAAGTCGGATGAACCCGGGGCCTCGGGGCCCGCACCTTGCGGATAACGCATGAAGCTGAGGTTGTCGAGGCCGACCTTGATCCAGGATTTGGCTGCATTGACCTTGCGTTTGTTGGCCGCGTAGGCGCGAAGGTCTTGCTTGTCGGTGCGAAACGCCTCGCTGTAATGGGCGATCAGGCGTGCGGTGTCGCGGCTTTCCCAGTCGGCGCGCCAGGCGTCGATCGCGGCGGCAAGATCGTCGCGCTGGGCATCGAGCGTATCGACCGGCACCCAGTCGATGTGCGCATCGATGATGACCGGCGTCTTGCCGGGCACGATGTATTGCCCCAGACGGGCGAGATCGTCGTTGGCGAGCACGACGCAGCCTTCGCTGGCTTGCGGCGCGCGGCTGTAGGTGTTGCTCGGGCTGCCGTGGATCCAGATGCCGTGACCATCGCGGCCCTGCCGGACGTCCCACTCGTTGGGATAGGTGAGCGGCCAGGCGCCGCCGCCGTAGAAGTCGCCGAGCTCGCGCGGCGACTTGAAACCGGAAATGGCGTAAATGCCGATGGGTGTGCGGTTGTCGCCTTCCTTCTGTTTGCCGATGCCGGCCTTGCCAATGGTGATGTAGAAATCCGCCAGCCGCACCGGGCGTCCGGCGCGGTTTGCGTAGACGTAAAGGCGCGAACGGCTGGCATCGACGACGAGCGCGTGACGATAGTCGTCGCCCAGTTGCAGCAGATAGGCCGGCACCCGGTCGTCCGGCAGCGGTTCGGTCAGGGTGCGCACGCGCTGGCGGGCTTCCTGACGCAGCTGCTCGACCTCCGGGCTGCCGGCCCGGCTGTCGCCCAGGGTGCGCAAGGGGCGGCTGCGTGCCAGCAGCAGGTCGCCTTGAACCAGATACGCGAGGCGGAAATTGGGATACTGCCGGGTAAGCCTGTCGACGACGCTTTGCGCCTCCGGAACACGGCTCTGGGCGATGGCGAGCAGGCTACCGGCCAGTTCGCGGTCGGCGTCCGGTTGCGCGGCGTGCGTCGCCGGGGAAAAAAGCACCGGGACGGTGAGCGACAGCAGACAGGCGATGCGAGGCACGGCCCGGCGTGCGGCAAAGCGGAGCGCGGACAGCATGCGGCGCAGCCACCCCGCGACCGCTTCCGGCCTGCTGCCGCGGGTTTGCTGCGCGGCGAATCGAGGTTTCGTCGTCGGGGAAGGGTGGGGCGCCATGGACGTCAGCGTGAGCTTTCCTCGACTATCCGCCACCGGCCGTCGAGGAGCGCCAGTTTGAGGGTCTTGACGACGCGCGAAGTCAGCAGGTTCGAACGATAGTTCTGGCGGAAGGTGGCGGTTGCGCGGGCCTGCTGCCGGTCGATCTCGAGGTCGGAGATGTCGATGTCGATCGATTGGGGCGACTCGATGCGGGCGCGGCGCTGAGCTTCCCAGGCGGCGCGCGTGAGTCCGCCCGGATGATAGTCGTCGGCATAGGCGGCGAGATAGGCATCCACGTCGCGGCGCGCCCAGGCCTGCGCCCAGGCCATGACCGCCGATTCGACCGCGGCGGTGGCTTGACCGTCCGTTTCGGCGGCCGGTTTTGCGGGCGCGGCGGGTTTTGTGGCGGCGGCCTCCGGAGCCGGGCCGGGTTTTACCGTGGCGGGTTTTCCGGTCGATTTGCGCGGCTGGCCGCCGGTAATATCCTTGATGAGTGCTAGCTTGGTTTGTGCGGCGGCGTTGCGGCTGTCGAGCGCGAGTGCCTTGTCATAGGCGATAGACGCCATTTTGGCGTAGATGTCGCCTAGATTCTCGTGCGCGGTGGCGTAGCTGGGGTGGGTGCGAATGGCCTTTTCGAGCGCGTTCTTCGCTTCCTCGTATTTTCCTTGCGAAGCGTAGAGCACGGCCAGATTGTTGTAGGGTTCGGGCAGCTCGGGGTAGTCTTCGGTGAGGTGGGTGAAGATGCCGATGGCATCGTTGGTCTTGCCCTGGTCGGCGAGGATCAGTCCCTTGAGAAAGCGCACCTGCGCGTCCTTGGGGTTCTTTGCCAGGAAACTGTCGGCGCGTTCCAGCGCGCCTGCCAGGTCGCCCTTGCGGAATTGCAGGTTGATGTCCTGCGCTTCGCTGGCGAACGCGGGTGCGCCTCCCAGGGCGCAGCAGACAGCAACGGCGGCAAGGATACGGGACAAGGCCATGTGATATGCTCGGATCATCTCGGAATCTGCCATTCTAACAACATCGTCCGGGCTGAGACAGCCGGCCCGTCTCCAGGATTCCCGGGTCTGCCGCTGCGTTCGGGCTTAATTTGCATCATGCTCAGCCTTTTCAATACCCTGACCCGCACCAAGGAAACATTCGTCCCGCTCGTACCCGGCTTCGTCCGCATGTACGTATGCGGCATGACCGTCTACGACCTGTGCCATCTCGGGCATGCGCGCGTATTCGTGGTCTTCGACATGGTCACGCGCTGGCTGCGCGCCAGCGGCTACCGGGTCGAGTACGTCAGGAATATTACGGACATCGACGACAAAATCATTAAGCGGGCAGCCGAAAACGGCGAGTCGCCAGCCACGCTGACCGAACGCTACATCGATGCCATGCACGCGGACGAACGTGCGCTCGGCGTGCTGCCGCCCGACCACGAACCACGCGCGACGCAGTACGTGGCGCGCATGCTGGCGATGATCGGGCAACTGGAAAAAAATGGGCTGGCCTACGCCGCCGCCAATGGCGACGTGTATTACAGCGTGCGTACCTTCCCCGGCTACGGTCGCCTGTCGGGCAAGAGCCTGGACGAATTGCGTGCCGGCGAGCGCGTCGAGGTCGATCCCGACAAGCGCGACCCGATGGACTTCGTCCTGTGGAAAGCCGCCAAGCCGGGCGAGCCGGCCTGGGAGTCGCCCTGGGGGGAGGGCCGGCCGGGCTGGCACATCGAGTGTTCGGCAATGAGCGCGGATCTCCTGGGGCCGCATTTCGACATCCACGGCGGCGGCCAGGATCTCCAGTTTCCGCACCACGAGAACGAGATCGCCCAGTCGGAGGGCGCGCACGGCTGCAAATTCGTCAACTACTGGGTGCACAACGGATTCGTGCGCGTGGACAACGAAAAGATGTCCAAATCGCTCGGGAATTTTTTCACCATCCGCGAAGTTCTGGAAAAATACGACGCCGAAGTGGTGCGCTTTTTCATCCTGCGCGCGCACTACCGCAGCCCGCTCAACTATTCCGACGCGCACCTCGACGACGCCCGAGGGGCGCTGACGCGACTCTATACTGCGCTCAAGGGCTCGCCGGACGAACCCGGCCGCATCGACTGGACGGCCCCAGCCGCGCAGCGTTTCAAGGCCGCCATGGACGACGATTTCAATACACCCGAGGCGCTGGCGGTGTTGTTCGAGCTTGCCGCCGAGGCCAATCGGGGGCAGGCCGGCGCGGCAGGGCAATTGCGCGCGCTGGGGAGCGTGCTGGGCCTGTTGCAGCGACCGGCCGATGTGTTCCTCAAAGGTACGGCGGCAGAAGGCGGGCTGGACGAAGCCGGGATCGAGGCCATGATCGCGGCGCGCCTTGCGGCGCGCCAGGGCAAGAATTTTGCCGAGTCCGATCGCATCCGCGATGCCCTGAAAGCCGCCGGCATCGTGCTGGAAGACGGGCCGGGCGGCACTACCTGGCGGCGCGGCTGAGCGCCTGCACGCAAAAAAACGGGGACGGCCAAGCCGTCCCCGTTTCACGTCGGGCCGCCGGAATTACTTCGCGGCGGGCGCAGCCGGCGTGGCCTGTTGCTGATAGGCAGCCGGATTCATCATGTTCATCCAGACGTTCGGGTCGAAGAAATTGAACGTGCCCGGGGCCGGTGCGGCGGCGCCGCCGGCGGCAGGCTGTCCCGCCATCTTCATCCAGGCGTTCGGATCGAAGAAATTGAAGGTCGCGGGGGCGGCGCCGCCGGCGGTGGCGTAGCTGGCCGGATTCATCCAGGTGCCCCAGCTGCCGTAGGTGGCGGGGTTCATCGACGCATTCATCCAGCCGGTGTAGAGGGCGGGATTCATCGGCTGCATTGCCAGTTGCCACAGACGCGGGTCCATCGGCGCCATCATCCACTTCATGTACATGCCGGGGTTCATGGACTGCATCGCCATGTTCCACATGTTGGGGTCCATCGGCATCATCATCCAGCGCATCATCTTGCCGGGATCGGCAAACTGGGTCATCAGTGCGGTGTAGAAATTGGGGTCCATCGAGGCCGCCATCCACTTTATGTACATGTTGGGGTCGGCGAACTGCATGTAGTTGTTGAGCGAACGCGGGTCCATCATCGAACCCATCATGCGGTACCAGTTGCCCGGATCCATCATGTTCACGCCCATCTGGGTGTAGAAGCCCGGCTCGGTCACGGCGTTGGCCCAGGGCACGAACAGCTTGGGATCGCGGTAGGCGGAGGCGTTGCGGGTGAAATCGGTCATGCGCTCAAGCCACTGGGCGCTGGTTTGCGGCGTGGTGAGCTGCTCGCCGGCGGCCGGGGCGCTGCCGTTGGCCTGCGTTGCGGTGTTGCCGATGAGACCGAGGGCGAGAACGAGGATTTTCACTTTCATGATGGACTCCTTGCAGGTGTGGTCGGGTTGAAGTGGTCAGGCGGTTGAGATTAACGGCCGGTTGGGTTGAGATTAACGGCCTGATAACAGGATGCCGAGGTCTAATTATCATGTTTATATCAGTATATTGTCAACACCTGATATTTAGGTCTTGTGACAGAAGGGCGATAATCGCTCCCTATGGGTCCGCGCGATTTCCTCTATCTGGGTGCGAGTGACTGGGCGTATCCCGCATGGCGACAGGCTTTCTACCCGGAGGGTTTGCCCGAAGACTGGTTGTTGTCTTATTACAACACCCGGTTTCAGGCGGTTTACCTGCCGGCTGCGCGCTGGCGGGTGGCCACGCCGGAGCAGTGGCGGCAATGGCTGGACGATACCCGGGACGGTTTCGTCTTCCTGCTGGAGGACGACGCGGCTCCGGTGCCGGTGGCGTCGGCGCGGGTGCGCCGCGTATCCGCCGGCTGGGAAGCCGGGCACGTCTGGTGGCTGGACGAAGCGTTCGACCTGCGGGCGCTGGCCGGGCGCATCGCCGGGCATGCGGCTTCCGGGGCCCCGCTTTTCGTCATCAGCCGCAGGGGTGACCTGGAACGGCTGGGGCAGGTGGAATCCCTGCGCGGGGTGATGGGCTACTGAATTTTCCCGGCTCGGGGGCGGTTGTTTTCCGGGAACGGGCGAGGTTTGGGTAAAATGCTGCAATGCTTCCCAGGCAACTCCGACGAACGAAACGATAATAGAGAAAGGCCCCGGTTTCTTGCAAAACGACAATCTGGTCGAAATCGAAAACGTCGAATTTGGCTACGGGGACCGGAGCGTTCTCAAAGGAATCAACCTCACCGCCCGGCGCGGCCAGGTCGTAGCCATCATGGGCAGCAGCGGTTGCGGCAAAACCACACTCTTGCGCCTGATCGGCGGGCAGGTCAGGCCTGCCCGGGGGGCGGTGCGGGTTGCCGGGGAATCGGTGGCAACGCTCGGTCAGGCGGAGCTTTACCGGCTGCGCCGCAAGATGGGTATGCTGTTCCAGTTCGGGGCGCTGTTCACCGATCTGTCGGTGTTCGACAACGTGGCGTTCCAGTTCCGCGAGCATACGGACCTGCCCGAGGATGCCATACGTGATCTGGTATTGATGAAGCTGAATGCGGTGGGCCTGCGCGGCACGGCGAATCTGATGCCGGCTCAGCTTTCGGGCGGCATGGCGCGGCGGGTCGCGCTGGCACGCGCGATCGCGCTCGACCCCATGCTGATGATGTACGACGAGCCTTTCACCGGGCTCGACCCGATCGCGCTCGGCGTAATCGGCAATCTGATCCGCCGGCTCACCGACACCCTGGGGCTGACCTCGCTGGTGGTGACGCATGATGTGCAGGAATCGATGGCGATCGTCGATTATGTCTATTTCATTTCCGATGGCGCAGTTGTTGCCGAAGGGACGCCGGCCGAAGTGCAGGCTTCCGTCATGCCCTTCGTGCATCAATTCGTTCATGGCGAGGCGGACGGGCCTGTGCCCTTCCATTATCCGGCGGCGCCGTTCGCCGAGGACTTGCGGCTGGGAGCCGGCAATGCCTAGGCGGGCCCTGGAAAATCTAGGCGCGCGTACGGTGCGTGCGGTGTGGCGCATGGGCTTTGCCACGCGCTTCTTTCTCGCGGTGCTGCGCCATTCCGGCCCTGCGTTCCGCCGTTTCGGACTCACTGTCCGGGAAATGTATTTCGCCGGGGTGCTCTCGCTCATCATCATCCTGGTGTCTGGACTGTTCGTGGGCATGGTGCTGGGCCTGCAGGGCTACGAGACGCTGAAAACCTATGACTCCGAGGAAGCGCTCGGCATTCTGGTGGCGCTGTCGCTGGTGCGGGAACTGGGGCCGGTGGTGGCGGGGCTTCTGTTCGCCAGCCGCGCCGGTTCGGCGATGACCGCCGAAATCGGCCTGATGAAAGCAACCGAGCAGCTGTCGGCGCTGGAAATGATGGCGATCGACCCGATCGCACGGGTGATCACGCCGCGCTTCTGGGCGGGCGTGTTGTCGATGCCGCTTCTGGCCGCCCTGTTTTCGGCCGTCGGCATCTTCGGCGGCTATCTTGTCGGCGTGCCGTTGATCGGGGTGGACGAGGGCCTCTTCTGGGCGCAGATGCAAAGCGCGGTCGATTTCGAGCAGGATATCCTCAACGGCGTCATCAAGAGCGCGGTGTTCGGCGTGGCCGTCACCACCATCGCCCTGTTCGAGGGCTACGACGCCGTGCCCACGGCCGAAGGCGTATCCCGCGCCACCACGCGCACCGTGGTGACGTCCAGCCTGGCCATCCTGGCGCTGGATTTCGTCCTGACTGCATTCATGTTCCGGGGGATAGCCTGATGAATCGAACCGTGCTCGACCTGTGGGTCGGTGTTTTTGTCGTCGTTGGCCTGGCCGCGCTGCTATTTCTGGCGTTGAAGGTGGGCAGCCTGAACACCCTGCGTGCCGCCGACAGTTATGAAGTCGTCGCCCGCTTCGAAAACATCGGCGGTCTGAAGCCGCACGCGCCGGTCAAGAGCGCCGGCGTGGTCGTGGGCCGGGTCGGCGAAATCGGTTTCGACGATACGGCCTACCAGGCGGCGGTCACGCTGCGGCTGGATAAACGCTACACTTTTCCCAGGGACACGACGGCTGCGATCATGACCTCCGGGCTGCTCGGCGAACAATACATCGGTCTGGAGGCGGGGAGCGACGAAACCCGTCTGAAAGACAAGGACCGGATCGAGATCACCCAGGATGCGGTGATCCTGGAAAACCTGATCGGTCAGTTCCTCTACGGCAAGGCACACGAGGGGCAGCCCCAATGAAACCCTTTTCCGCACTGCATTCACGGCCTGGACGAGATCGATGAACTCCATCCGTCACGCCGCGTCTACCTTTTTCACATCATCGACAGGAATCCCAGCCATGTTGCGTTCTTTTTTTGCAGGTTTGGCGCTGGCTTTTGCATTGACCGCCGGTCCGACACACGCCGCCGATACGCCGCCGGACGTGCTGGCGCGCACCACCATGCAGGAGGTGCTGGAGATTCTCAAGCGGGACAAGGCGATCCAGAGCGGCGATACCCGAAAGATTTACGAACTGGTCGAAGGCAAGATCCTGCCCAACTTCGATTTCGACCGAATGACCCAGCTCGCGGTCGGAAAATACTGGCCACGCGCGACGCCGCAGCAGAAGCAGGCGCTGGTGACGGAATTCCGCAATCTGCTGGTGCGCACCTATGCGGGCTCGCTGTCCCAGTACACCGCGCAGACCGTGGAATTCAAGCCGCTGACGCTGAAACCCGAGGACACGAACGTGACCGTGCGCACCGAGGTCAGCCAGCCGGATGGGCAGGCCGGCCGGCCGCCGATTGCCGTCGATTACCGCATGTACAAGTCGGCGTTCGGCTGGAAGGTCTACGACGTGTCGATCGAAGGTGTCAGCCTGATTACCAACTATCGCGCCTCGTTCGCTTCGATCGCACGCCGCGATGGCGTCGATGGTCTGGTCAAGTCGCTCGCCGAGCAGTCCGCGCGCGCCGCGACACAGCCGCAGCCCGTGTCCCGCGCCGGGTCATGATCGTTCGCGAACACGATCGCTGCCGCATCGAGGGCGCGGTCACGGTGGACACGGTCGGCGGCCTGCTGCGCGAATTGCATGCACATGCGGGCCAGGGGGTGGTGCGGCTCGATTTCAGCACGGTCGAACGGATCGATTCTGCCGTGCTGGCGTTGATTTTCAGCGCACAGCGCGCCTGCGGCGGGAAACTCCTGCTAAGCGGCCTGCCGACGGGTTTTCACGCGCTGGCCGAACTGTACGGAGTGACCGAACTCCTGCCCGCATGAACGCGGCGATACGCGTCGCCGCCCTCGAAAAGCGTTTCCGCATGACCCGCGCGCTTGCGGGGGTGACGCTCGACATTCAGCCGGGCGAGTTCTTCGGCCTGCTTGGCCCCAACGGCGCCGGCAAGACCACGTTGATCTCCATCCTCGCCGGACTGACCCGGGCCGACGCCGGCGCAGCGTCGGTGATGGGCCACGACGTGGTGCGCGACTACCGCCAGGCGCGTCGTGCGCTCGGCGTGGTGCCGCAGGAACTGGTGTACGACCCTTTTTTCAACGTGCGCGAAACCCTGCGCATCCAGTCCGGATATTTCGGCCTGAAACACAACGACGACTGGATCGACGAGATCATGCATCATCTCGACCTGGCGCCGCACGCGCACAAGAACACGCAAAGTCTTTCCGGCGGCATGAAGCGCCGCCTGCTGGTGGCGCAGGCGCTGGTGCACAAGCCGCCGGTCATCGTGCTCGACGAACCCACCGCCGGGGTCGATGTCGATCTGCGCCGTTCGCTGTGGGCCTTCATCAGCGGGCTGAACCGCGAAGGCCATACCATCCTGCTCACCACGCATTACCTGG
The DNA here is from genome assembly GCA_964583195.1 of uncultured Thiobacillus sp. Classification (GTDB taxonomy): domain Bacteria; phylum Pseudomonadota; class Gammaproteobacteria; order Burkholderiales; family Thiobacillaceae; genus Thiobacillus. The sequence goes on along the minus strand of CAZOVQ010000015.1, from coordinate 2,941 downwards.
AAGAAGCCCAGGCGCTGTGCGGCCGCATCGCCATGCTCAAGGCGGGGCGCATCGTTGCGCTCGACGCCACCCGTAACCTGCTGCGCCTCACTCACGAGCATTGCGTCAGCCTGCGTCTCGACCCGGATGCTGTGCCGGCCGACTGGCAGGCGCGCGTACAGCGCACCCCCGACGGCGACTGGCGTTTCAGCTTCGGCGACTACGTCGAGCTCGAATCCCTGCTGGCCGAGCTGCGCGCGGCGGGTGCGCACGTTCGGGAAATGCACCTGCGCGAACCCGACCTGGAAGATGTCTTCACCGACATCATGCGGCGCGCATGAGCGGCCTGTCCTCGCTCTTTTACAAGGAAATGCTCCGCTTCTGGAAAGTGGTGGTGCAGACCGTCGTCGCGCCGGTCGTGACGGCCTTGCTGTATCTGCTGATCTTTTCCCAGGTGCTGGAGGACCACGTCGAGGTCTATCCAGGCGTGACGTACTCCGCCTTCCTCGTTCCTGGCCTGGTCATGATGAGCATGTTGCAGAACGCGTTTTCCAACAGCTCGTCCAGCCTCATCCAGTCGAAGATGCAGGGCAACATCGTCTTCGTGCTGCTGCCGCCCTTGTCCTACCTGGAATTCTTTCTGGCGTATCTGGGCGCGGCGGTCATCCGGGGGCTGGTCGTGGGGCTGGGCGTGTGGGCGGTGACCTGGGGTTTCGAGCCTTTTCATGTGGCGCACTGGGGCTGGCTCGCGGCGTATGCGCTGTTGTCGTGCGGCATCCTCGGCGCGCTCGGCATCGTCGCCGGCATCTGGGCGGAGAAATACGACCAGCTGGCGGCGTTCCAGAACTTCCTGATCCTGCCGCTCACGTTTCTATCAGGCGTGTTCTATTCCATTCATTCGCTGCCGCCTTTCTGGCAGACGGTGTCGCATTTCAATCCGGTGTTCTACCTGATCGACGGCTTTCGCTACGCCTTCGTCGGCCAGTCCGATACCGATCCCTGGCTCGGTCTGCTGGTCTCGGGGGGCTGCTTTGTGGCAATATCCGCGCTCACGTTGATGCTGCTCAAAAGCGGCTACAAACTCAGGCACTGAGCGTCCCCGTGGGGCCTCGGAATGCAACAAACGAGGCATGGAATCATGGTCACCCCCGACGACATCAAAGGCTGGATCACCGAAAAACTCCCCTGTGACCACATCGAACTCGACGGTGACGGCCAGCACTTCCAGGCCGTGATCGTGAGCCCGGCGTTTTCCGGCAAGAACATGATCCAGCAGCACCGGCTGGTCTACGACGCGCTCGGCGAGCGCATGCACGCACAAATCCATGCGCTGTCGATGAAGACCTACACCCCCGAAGACTGGGCCGCGCGCTGACATGGACTCGCTGTTGATCCACGGCGGCAACAGGCTTGCCGGCGAGGTGCGCATTTCCGGCGCCAAGAACGCCGCGCTGCCGATCCTGACCGCGAGCCTGCTCACCGCCGGGCCGCTCGAACTCGACAATGTCCCGCACCTGAAAGACATCGCAACCATGCTGGCCCTGCTCGGCCACATGGGTGCGACCGTCACGCCGGGCGAGGGAAATCGCCTGAGCTTGTGCGGTGCATCCATTCCGCACAAGGAAGCGCCCTACGAAATGGTGAAAACCATGCGCGCGGCCATTCTGGTGCTGGGGCCGACGCTGGCGCGTTTCGGCGAGGCCCGCGTGTCGCTACCCGGTGGCTGCGCCATCGGCTCGCGCCCGGTCGATCTGCACATCAAGGGACTGCAGGCCATGGGCGCCGAAATCCACATCGAGCACGGCTACATTCATGCGCAGGCCAAACGGCTCAAGGGCGCGCATATTGCCATGGACGTGGTGACCGTGACCGGTACCGAAAATCTGATGATGGCGGCAGCGCTCGCCGACGGCACCACTGTGCTGGCCAATGCGGCACGCGAGCCCGAGGTCGTCGATCTCGCCAACTGCCTGATCGCCATGGGCGCGAAAATCGAAGGCGCTGGCAGTGGCGTCATCACCATCGAAGGTGTGCCTGAACTGCGGGGTGCAGCGCACCGCGTGATGCCCGACCGCATCGAGACCGGCACTTTCCTCGTCGCCGCCGCGATGACCGGCGGCAGGATCCGCGCGCTCGACGCCGCGCCCGAGACGCTGGTGTCGGTGATGGGCAAGCTGGCCGACGCCGGCGCGCACGTGACCCAGGGCGACGACTGGATCGAAGTCGAATCCGACGGCGTGCTGAACGCCGTGGACGTGCGCACCGCGCCGCATCCCGCGTTTCCCACCGACATGCAGGCGCAATTCATGGCGCTGAACTGCGTGGCGAGCGGCGCCGCCAGCGTGACCGAAACCATTTTCGAGAACCGCTTCATGCACGTGCAGGAACTGCGCCGGCTGGGGGCCAATATCGAGGTGTCGGGCCACACCGCACTCGTGCGCGGCGTGCCGCGACTCGACGGCGCCACCGTCATGGCGACCGACCTGCGCGCCTCGGCCTGCCTCGTACTCGCCGGACTCGTCGCGGCGGGCGAAACCACCATCGAACGCATCTACCACCTCGACCGCGGCTACGAACGCATCGAGGAAAAACTCACCCAGTTGGGCGCGCGCATCCAGCGCGTGCATTGATATGAACGCTGGCATCACCCTCGCCCTCTCGAAAGGGCGTATCTTCGAAGAAACCCTGCCGCTGCTCGCCGCCGCAGGCATCACGCCGTCCGAAAGCCCGGAGTCCTCGCGCAAGCTCATCCTCGGCACCAACCGACCCGACGTGCGCCTCATCATCGTGCGCGCCAGCGACGTGCCCACCTACGTGCAATACGGCGCCGCCGACCTCGGCATTGCCGGCAAGGACGTGCTCGTCGAGCACGGCGGTGCCGGCCTCTACCAGCCGCTCGACCTGCAAATTGCCAAGTGCCGCATGATGGTCGCCGTGCGCGAAGGCTACGACTACGCCGGCA
>CAZOVQ010000014.1:0-17619 GCA_964583195.1 uncultured Thiobacillus sp. | reverse complement strand
GTCGACCGCGGATGGAACCCGGCCGTCGAACACTGCGAACCCGACAATGCCATGAAGTCCTACTGGTACATGTGGAAGCTGCCGATGTTCGGCGAGACCGACGTCGACCACATCCTGAGCGAGGCCGAAGCCTGTCACAAGGCCAACCCGAACAACCACGTTCGTCTGGTCGGTTACGACAATTTCGCCCAGTCGCAGGGCGCTGCCATGGTGATCTACCGCGGAAAGACCGTTTAATCGCGCGGCACGGGATTTTCCCAGAAAAGCCCCCGTTGCCGCGAGGCGTGGGGGCTTTGTGTTTTTGAGCCGGGAGTCGAAAGTCGAGGGGACTGCCCTCTATCTCGACTCTCCTCTCACGACCAACCAAGGATTGAGCATGAGCAGCATCGTCGATCAATACCGTATCACCAAGGAACCTTATTACCGAGCCGTCGCCGACGAGGTCGAACTGTTCGAGGCCGCCTATTCGGTGCGCATGCCGATGATGCTGAAAGGCCCCACCGGCTGCGGCAAGACGCGCTTCGTCGAATACATGGCGCACAAGCTGAACAAGCCACTGATCACCGTCGCCTGTAACGAGGACATGACCGCGTCCGATCTGGTCGGCCGCTTTCTGTTGTCCGCGTCCGGCACCGAATGGCAGGACGGCCCGCTCGCCATCGCCGCGCGCTTTGGGGCCATCTGCTACCTCGACGAAGTCGTGGAAGCGCGCCAGGACACCACCGTGGTTATCCACCCGCTCACCGACAACCGCCGCGTGCTGCCGCTGGAAAAGAAGGGCGAGCTGGTCAACGCCCACCCGGATTTCCAGATTGTGATTTCGTACAACCCAGGTTACCAGTCGCTGATGAAGGATCTGAAGCAGTCGACCAAACAGCGTTTCGGTGGCCTGGACTTCACCTATCCCGACCACGGCATCGAGACCGAGATCGTCACCCACGAATCCGGCGTGAGCGCCGAGATTGCCGACAAGCTGGTGTCGATCGCCGAACGCAGCCGCAACCTCAAGGGCCACGGTCTCGACGAAGGACTGTCGACCCGCATGCTGATCTACGCAGGCTCGCTCATCGCCAAGGGCGTCAATCCGATGGCAGCCTGCCGCGTCGCGCTAGTGCGCCCGATCACCGACGATCCCGACATGCGCGACGCGCTGGATGCAGCGGTGACGACGTTCTTTTGAATGCGTGAAGCGTGAGGAGTGCTCGGTTTTTACCCCTAACACCTAACGCCTTACGAGACTATGTCGATCAAACTCGAAGACTACGCCGAACTGCTGGAAGACCTGTCCGAGCACAGCCGGGCGGCGCTGGATGCCAACTGGCACGAGGCGACCAAGGTGTTCTCGCCACGCGGTCTCGATAATTACCTGAAGGGCACGTCCGCGATCCGCGGCCTCGGGCGCGGCGATTCGCTGGTGGAAACCTGGATTACGGAAGCGCCGCGCGTGGCCAAGGAAGTCGGTGAGGACGTGGTCGGCGATCTGGCGACCACGGCGCTGGTGCTGGCGTCCAAGACCTCGGGCACGGTGATCGAGCTGTTGCTCGCCACTGCGCCGACCGCGGCCAACCGTCTGGGCGATTCACAGCTGTTCCTCAACTACCTGCAATTCGTCAACACGCTGATCGCGCAGGCGCCGCGCGGCGTGCGGCCCATGCTCGACAAGCTGGAAGTGTTGTTCCAGCACCTGACGCTGGGCGGCCTGCGCCGCTGGGCGCTGTGGGGCGCGCACGCGCACCGCACTGATTACGAGGAGCAGATCCGCTACTTCAGCCTGGAGTCGAAGGAATCACTGGCGATGCTGCAGAAGGAGCGCAAGGGTACGCTCCTGGTCGACGTGCAGCGTCGCATCAACATGTACCTGCGCGCGCTGTGGGCGCGCGATTTCTTCATGCGGCCGACCTCGGGCGACTTCGAGTCGCGCGAAGGCTACAAGCCCTACATCGAGGATTACCTGCTGCATCTGCCCGACGCCTTCGACGACCTTGCGCCGGAAGGTCGTGAGCCGGTATCCGGGCTCGAACTCTATCGCGCGACCGCGGCGCACTGCGCGGCGCATGTTGTCGAGACGAAAGTGCCGATCTCGGCCGAGGCGCTCAATCCGCTGCAGATGGCGGTGATTTCGGTGATCGAGGATGCGCGCGTCGAGACGCTGTCGATCCGCCGCTTTCCTGGCCTGAAACAGTTGTGGGCCAGACTGCACATGGCCACACCGGAGATGAACGCCAGCGTGGGCGATTACCTGAATCGCCTGGCGCGGGCGCTGCTCGACGAGACATATGTCGACGACGATGCATGGATCGCCGAGGGGCGTGCGTTGTTCGCTGCTGCGCAGGACAAGCTCCAGACCAACCAGACTTCCTGGGATATCGGTGTTCAGCTGGCGCACAGCATCGTCGGGAAGAAGATGGCCTTCAATGCGCGCACCGACGTGCTGACCGCACCCTATCGCGACGACAACCGCTATTTCTGGGCGTTCGAGGAATTCGACTTTGCCAAGGCGGCAAGCGCCGGCTACGAAACGGTCAAGCAGGTGCGCAAGAACGTCAGCGTGATGGAGATGGTCAACGAGGTCGACATCGAGACCGCCGGCGATGATGCAGAGGAAATCTGGGTGCTGTCGACCGAGCTGTTCCCCTATGAGAACATCGGCGACGAGAGCAACGGCAAGTCATACAACGAGCTGGAAGGCAAGGAGCCGATGTCGGATCCCTTCCACTATTCGGAATGGGATTACCAGATCCAGCTGGAGCGTCCAGCCTGGGCCACCGTGCTGGAGAAGCGCGCTAAGTCCGGTGAGCTCGACGTGATCGACGAGATCACCGCCCAGTACAAGCGCGAAATCCATCGCATGAAATTCCTGCTCGACGCCATGCAGCCGCAGGGCGTGCAGCGCATCCGCAAGCTGGAGGACGGCGACGAGATCGACATCAATGCCGCGATCGCGAGCTTCATCGACATTCGTCTCGGCAACCAGCCCGACCCGCGCATCATGATGCGCAGCGTCAGAAAGACACGCGATTTCTCGATCCTGGTGCTGCTCGACCTGTCGGAATCGACCAACGAGATGGTGCAGGACCAGGAGTACAGCGTGCTCGATCTCACGCGCCAGGCCTGCGTGCTGCTTGCCGACGCGATCAACAAGGTCGGCGACCCCTTCGCCATCCATGGCTTCTGTTCGGACGGCCGCCACGACGTCGAATATTACCGCTTCAAGGATTTCGACCAGCACTGGGACGAAGTACCGAAGGCGAAACTCGCCGGCATGACCGGCCAGCTGTCGACGCGCATGGGCGCGGCGATTCGTCACGCCGGCCATCATCTGAAATTGCAGCGCTCGGCAAAGAAACTGCTCATCGTGATTACCGACGGCGAGCCGGCGGACGTCGACGTGCGCGATCCGCAGTACCTGCGTTACGACACCAAGAAGGCGGTCGAGGAGATCGCGCGCAACGGCGTCACGACCTACTGCATGAGCCTAGATCCGCGTGCCGACAACTACGTCAGCCGCATCTTCGGACAGAACTACATGGTCGTCGATCATGTGACAAGACTGCCCGAGAAGCTGCCGCTGCTGTATGCTGGCCTGACCCGCTAATCAGGTGGTGTCATGGATCGCTACGTAGGTTTTCACAACGACAAGCACGGCATCACGCAGCTCGGTCGTGTCGTGCTCGATGGCTGGCTGTTCGGTTTTCTTCCCGAAACCGAGGACTGCACCGGTTGGGAGCTCGGTCGCATGCAGGCCCTGATGGACCGCATCGAGAAGGAGTGGGACAAGTACGCCACCCTGCCCAGTCGGCTGCCGCCCGAATTGCGCGAGCGTCACACGCAAATCTACGAACGGGCGCTGGCGCAGGCCCGCGCCAAGGGCTGGAACCCCGAGCTCGGCGAGGACGACTGAGCGCCGTCAGGCGTCGGGGTTCTCCCCCGCGGCCAGTTCCAGCACCGCGGGCAGCGACACCCGCGCATCCGCCTGGCCGAGACGGGCGAGCAGCCCGAAATTGCCGAGCTTGGCGTTGATGCGTTCGTTTGCCTCGCACAGCAGCACCTTCACTCCGCGCTGCTGGAAATGCCGTGTCAGGCCCGTCAGCGCCTGCATGGCGGTGGCATCTGCGATCGGAACCCGGGCGAGGCGCAGGACCAGCACGCGCGTCTGGTCGTGCAGGCTGGCAAGCGTGCGTTCAAAGCTGGCCGCCGCGCCGAAGAAGAGGGGGCCGTCGATCGAATAGATATGCACCCCCTTCGGTACGCCCACCGGACACACGGCGGCGAGGCTGGATTCGCTCTCGCCCTCGATGGTCACGGTTTCGCTCATCCGTTTCATGAAGAGCAGCGCGGCGAGCAGCACGCCGACGTTGACCGCGATGACAAGGTCGGCGAACACCGTGAGCAGGATGGTGATGAGCAGCAGCACCTTGTCGTTGGCCGGCGCGTGGCGCAGCAGGTCGACGAAATGACGTGCCTCGCTCATGTTCCAGGACACCACGAACAGCACCGCGGCGAGTACCGCGAGCGGAATCTGCGCGGCCAGCGGCGCCAGTGCGACGACGACGGCGATCAATACCAGCGCGTGGACGATGCTGGCGAGCGGGCTGGTGCCGCCGTTGCGGATGCTGGTTGCGGTGCGCGCAATGGCACCGGTCGCGGCGAAACCGCCGAAGATGGGGGCAGCGAGATTGGCGATGCCCTGGCCGACCAGTTCCTGGTTGGGGTCGTGATGGGTGCTTCCCGCCATGCCGTCGGCGACCACCGCGCAGAGCAGCGATTCGATCGCGCCCAGCATGGCGATGGTGAAGGCGGGACCGATGAGTTCCAGTACTCGAACGAAGCTGATCTCGGGCCAATGGAGGGCGGGCAGAGCTTCGATCAGCGCGGCCAGTTTTTCGTGGAAATGGCTGCCGCTCAGCGCCGGCTCGAGGCCGAAGAAATCCTTCCGCAGGCCGACGAAAATGATGACTGCGATGCCAGCGGTGAAGCCGGTAATCACCGGCGTGGGAATGAAACGGATGACCCCGCCAAGTTTTGTCAGCCCCATCGCCAGCAGGATCAGGCCGGCCATTAGGGTGGCGACCTGCAGTCCGTCGATGCCATATTTTGCGGTGATACCGGCGAGAATGACGATGAAGGCGCCGGTCGGTCCGCTGATCGATACGCGCGAACTGCCGAAGAGGGCGGCGAAGATGCCGGCGACGATGCCGGTGTAGATGCCCTGCTCTGGGCGCGCACCGCTGGCAATCGCGAACGCCATGGCCAGCGGCAGGGCCACCACGCCGACCACCAGCCCAGCCGCAAGATTGTTCGCCCAGTGGGACCTTCCGAACAGGCCTGCCTGCCAGGCTTCCCGAGCGGCGATCATCGCGGGCTCAGAATTCGTTGCGAATCCGTTTGTAGCCCTTGACCAGTTCGTGGTTGGCCTGCGCCACGCTTTCGGAAAAGTTGGTGGTGTCCGGGCTCACTGGACTGATCAGCGCGAGCTCGGCGTCGGAATGTATGTTGGCCGTGGAAGGAATGTAAAAACCCGGCGGCACATGGCAGCCCTCGACCACTGAATTGTGGCGCACCACCGAGCCGTCGCCCACGGTGCAGTTGAACAGCACCGAGTTGAAGCCGATGAAGACGTTGTCGCCGACGCTGCAGGGGCCGTGCACGATGGAGCGGTGCGCGATCGAACTGCCACGGCCTATGCTGACGCCGCCGCCGGCCTTGCAGTGGATGACGACGCCGTCCTGGATGTTCGAGTTCGCGCCGATGACGATGGGCTCCATTTCGCCCCGGTCGTCGACTTCGTCGGCGCGGATCACGGCGTAGGGGCCGATGAACACGTTTTCCTCGACGACGACCTTGCCGCACAAGATCGCGGTGGGATCGACGAAGGCGGTATCGTGCACGACAGGCAGATGTCCGGAGGGATTCTTGCGGATCATGGCGGCTTCTCTCGACGCTGGCAAAAACAAAGCGCCGGGTGGAACCGGCGCCGGGATCATACCACCATGCCCGGCTGTGCCGGGCTTGCGCGACTTACTCCGCCACACCCACGGTGTCGGTATGTGCGGCGTGCTGCCGTCTGTGTTCGCGGATGCCTTTCATCAGCGCCGACAGCACCGTCCAGGCGCCGACCAGCAGGGCGACGGCCAGGATGATGTCGCCGGTGGTCTTCAGCATGTTGGTGGTCGTTTCCGGCAACGGCGCGATCATGCCGAGCTTGCTCAGGTAGCCGGGAATGTAGAAGAAGCGCGAGAACAGCACGGTCAGCATGATGACGGCCATGGTGAACTTCACCTGGTAGTCCTTCACATAGGTGGTGCCGATGGCGCCCAGCTGCACGCCGAACAGCGAGCCCAGCAGAATCAGCATCGCCAGACGAATGTCGACCACGCCTTCGAGGCCATAGAAAATGGTGCCCCCCAGGCCCATGATGAAGGCGATCACCAGTTCGGTCGCCGACGCCATGATCGCCGGCAGGCCGAGAATGTAGATCATCGCCGGCACGCCGATGAAGCCGCCCACCGCGATGGCCGAGGCGAGGAAACCGGTGGCAAAACCGATGGGGACGAGAAAGAGCACGGAGATTTCCGCCTGCGCGCCCCTGGAGTAGATCATCGTGCCGGGAATCTTCACCGACTGCACCCAGCGCGCCAATTTGGTCAGCGGCGCGGCCTGCGCTTCGCCGTCGCCGGCGTCGTCCAGCGCCTTCAGTTTGCGATAATCCTTGTAGACGAAGCCACCGACTATGGCCAGCGTCACGACGAACATCGCCGACACGTAGAGGTCGGTGCCGACCGCGCCGAAGGTGTTCTTGATATCGGTCATGACGTGTTTGCCGAACAGTACGCCGGCTTCGGCGAACAGGCCGAGCACCAGACCCAGTTTTACGTCCACCTGGCCATATTTGTTACGCTTGATCGCGCCGACCAGTGCCTTGGGAAACTTGTGGCAGATGTTGGAGGCGACGGCGACGATGCCGGGCGCACCCAACGTCATCATCGCGGGGGTGAGCACGAAGGCGCCGCCCGAACCGATGAAGCCGGACACCATGCCGCCGATGAAGCCGACCAGGATCAGGAGGATCGCGGTGACCGGGGTGATTTCGATGAAGTGGGTGAGTTCCATGTCGTTCCCTTGATTATTTCCTGGCCTTGAGGCCGACCACGTCCCAGAACAGGCCTGTGAAATTGCCGTGGGTGTAGGACAGCGCGAAGGCCAACGCGATAGGCGCGAACACGTACCACCACACGCCGTCGACGAAGCGGCCGCCTTCGGCGGCGCACTGTTCGGGCGTTGTCTTGTTGTAGTAGGTGGGGTTCGCCGCATCGCCGAGCGCGCACGCGTCCGGCGTGGTGTGGGCGAGCTGCTGGAAGTCCCCCGAGAACTGGAACAGTAGCCAGTACAGCACGGCGGTTACGCTGCCCCAGAGTAGAGCGGGCGCGAGTTTGGAGGTGTCCTTTATCATGTGGCGCTCCTGGTTGATGAAAAGAAAAAAGGAAATCAGGCTTCGTGCGGCTGGCCCGGCATGTCGGAGGCGGCCACCAGCGGACATTCCAGCCGCGCCCACTGGTCGATGCCTGCATTGCCGGCCCAGGCCGCGGGACGGCCGACCACAACCGAGACGATGCCTTCGTGGGCGCGTGCATAATCGACCAGACGGCGGATATCGAGGCCCTCCATCGGTGTGAGGTGGCAATCCAGATCGCTGCGCGCGAGCATGCCCATGCGCGTGACGATGTCCTGCCAACCCGGATGGGACGGGTCGGCGAGCACTTCGAGTCCCGCGTCCAGACGGCGTGCCAGGGCGGCGCCGGCGGTAAACAGGCGTGCGACGGGCGATACCGGCCGCAGAGCCAGCAGCACGCGTCGAGACATCAGGCCGGCGAGCCCTGCGCGGGCGAAACGAAAACCGCCTGGGCAGATTCGTTCGTCCGGGCTTCAACGGCCGCGACGTGGGTCGGCGTGGCCCAGCCCAGCCAGCGGGCGGATTGCAGGCGCTCTTCCAGATAGGTTTGCTGCGGCGTGCGCGGGCGGAGCACTTCGGCGTGTAAATCTTTCATGATCTTGACGTTTTCTTGACATTGCGATGACGGCACTTAAGCATCCTGCGTTCCAGGACGTTAAGTTATTTGTTATCAACAAGTTGAATCAATGTTGGAGCGCAAGGGTCGGGTTGGCTATTTCACTTTGCAACATCGGGTTAGACTTCCGGAATGCGTTCCCTGCAGGACAAGATCACCCTTCTCTATCTCGCGCTTGCCACGTTGGTGGTGGGCCTGTCGGCGGTTGCCCTGATCGAGCTGGTGCGTATCGAGGACAAGGTGCGCGAAGGCGGCAAGGTGGCGGAACTGTTCGATTCCACGCTGGAGATGCGCCGCTTCGAGAAGAATTTCTTCCTCTATGCCCAGCCGTCCGATCTGGACGAGCACGCGCGTTTCGTCGCGCGCGTTCGCGAACTGGCGGAGCGGGACGCAGCAGTGATCGAAGCGCTGGCTGGCAAGGGCGTGCCGGCAACCTTGTCTGTCGACCTCGCGCGCTATACGGCGGCAATGACGGCGTATGTGCGCAATCCCGGCGATGAGCCGCTGGCCGCGGCCGTACGCGCACTCGGCAACCGCGTCGTCACGCTGGGTGAGAAGCTGTCCCTGCGCGAACGCCGTGCGCTCGATCTCGCGCTGAAGCAGCATCGGCGCAATTTTTTGCTGTTTCTGTCGGCGGTAGCGATCTGTCTGATGTTGGCGGGCTTCCTGCTGGCATACTGGGTCACGCGGCCCCTCAAAGCCATGGAACGGCGCATGGAAGCCGTGGCCGACGGCGAGTTGACCCGGCTGTCGCTGGACAACGGCGACCGCGAATTCGTGTCGCTGGCGACCGCTTTCAACCACGTGCTCGACGAGTTGCAGCGCCGGCAGCACACGCTGGTGCGTGCCGAGAAGCTGGCTTCGCTGGGTACGCTGCTGTCGGGGGTGGCCCATGAGCTGAACAACCCGCTATCGAACATATCCTCGTCTGCACAGATCCTGCGTGAGGATACGCGGCTCGATCCCGATTTCCGGAGCCAATTGGTGCAGGACATCGACGACGAGACGGTGCGTGCCCGTCGTATCGTGCGGGCGTTGCTGGATTATTCCGGTGATCGTGACTTCGAGTTGCAGCGTGTCGCACTGGCCGAACTGGCGGAGGAAACCCTGCGTTTCATCAAGAACAAGCGGCCTGCCCGGGTCGAGGTATGCGTGGCGATCCCGCCGACGCTCGAGCTGATGGCGGACCGGCCGCGCCTGCAGCAGGTGCTGCTCAATCTGATCGTCAATGCCTACGATGCCCTGCGTGACGTCGCCGGTACGCCGCAACTCGTCATCTCGGCGAGGCAGGTGAAGGCCGGCGAGCGGGGGGACGATTTTCCTGCCCCGCGCGGCGGATGCCGTGCGGGGCAGACGGCCATCGAAATCGAGGTGTCCGACAACGGGCCCGGTATTCCCGAAGCGCTGCTGGAACGCATTTTCGACCCCTTCTTCACCACCAAGGCGGTGGGCCACGGCAGCGGGCTTGGCCTGTTCATCGCTTACGAGATCATCGAAAAACACGAAGGTTGTCTGGTGGCGGACAACCGTCCCGACGGGGGCGCTCGCTTCCGCATCCGTTTGCCGGCCCGGCAGAAAGACACCGCATGACAGCCCGACTTCTCATCGTCGATGACGAGCGCATCGCCTTGCGCAACCTGGAACACGTGCTGGTGAAGGAGGGCTATGCGGTCGTCGCCACGCAGAGCGGGCGGCATGCGCTGGAACTGGTCGACAGCCAGCCCTTCGACCTGGTGCTCACCGATCTGAAGATGGACAAGGTGGACGGCATGCAGCTGCTGCAGCACTGCAAGGCGCGGCATCCCGACCTCGAAGTCATCATGATTACCGGCTTTGCCACGCTGGAAAGCGCGGTCGAGGCCATGAAGATCGGCGCCTTCCATTACATTTCCAAGCCTTTCCGGCTCGACGAAGTGCGGCAGACTGTGGCCGAGGCGCTGGAGAAAATCCGGCTCAAGCGTGAAAACCGGGCGCTACGCGAACAGCTCGCCGCCCTCGGCGGGCGCACGCGCATCGTCACCCGCGACGGTGGCATGCAGCGGCTGCTGGAAATGGCGCGCCAGGTAGCCGGTACCGGTGCCAACGTGCTGATTACCGGTGAATCCGGCACCGGCAAGGAACTGTTCGCGCGCACCCTGCACGAGTACGGCGGGCGTCCGGACGGGCCTTTCGTCGCGGTCAACTGTGGCGCCTTCAGCGAGGAACTGCTGGCGAACGAGTTGTTCGGCCATGAAAAGGGCGCCTTCACCGGCGCTGTCGGCAAAACCGGCCTCCTGGTTGCGGCCCACGGCGGCACCCTGTTCCTCGACGAGGTGAGCGAGATGTCGCCCGGCATGCAGGTCAAGCTCCTGCGGGTGATCCAGGAACGGGAAGTCTTGCCGGTGGGCGGCACCCGCCCGCAGAAGATCGACCTGCGTTTCATCGCCGCCAGCAACCGCAGCATGAAGGACTGGGTGGCCGAGGGGCGCTTTCGTCAGGACCTGTATTTCCGCCTCAACGTCGTCAATCTGCACATTCCGCCCCTGTCCGAGCGGCGCGAGGACATTCCGCTGCTGGCGCAGCATTTTCTCGACCGGGCGGCGCCGGTGATGGGCAGGCCCGTGCGCCAGCTTGCCGACGAAACGCTGGCCATCCTGAAAAGTTACGATTTTCCGGGCAACGTCCGCGAACTGGAGAACATCATCGAGCGTGGCGTGGCAATTTGCCAGGGCGAGACGCTCGAAGCCGCGCATCTGCCGGACGATCTGCGCGAGCTGACGATCCGGGCTTTCCGTCGGCGCGACGGCCGCATTGCCTCGCTGGAAGAGCAGGAGCGGGACTATATCCACTGGGTGCTCGATCAGGCCCATGGCAATCAGACGCTGGCCGCCCAGATGCTGGGCATCGACCGGGTGTCCCTGTGGCGCAAGCTCAAGCGTTACGCCGGCGAAGGGGGGTGAGCCCTTACTGATTGGCGGGTTTTTGGCTAGAATGTTGCGTATTGCATCACACATGCTGCGCTTAACAACATAACAAGCCTACGCGAGCCTGCCATGAATCCACTGCTTTTTCGCCTGTTTCCCTTTCTGCACTGGTTTCCGATCAACGGCATCATCCTGCGCGGGGACATGGTCGCGGGCATTACCGGCGCGCTCGTGCTGGTGCCCAAGGCGATGGCGTACGCCCAGCTCTCCGGCCTGCCGGTGTACTTCGGTCTCTACACGGCATTGGTGCCGGCCATCCTCGGGGCGTTGTGGGGGTCGTCGCGCCAGCTTGCCACCGGCCCGGTCGCGATCATCTCGCTGATGACCGCCGCCGCGCTGACCCCGCTGGCCGTGCCTTTCTCCGAGGAATACATCGGCTTGGCGCTGCTGCTCACGCTCATGGTCGGCGTCATCCAGTTCGGGCTTGGCGCCTTCAAGCTGGGCGCGATCGTCAACTTCGTGTCGCACCCGGTCATCCTCGGCTTCATGAACGCGGCGGCAATCATCATCGCCCTGTCACAGCTCGATCTGCTGCTGGGCATTGGCAAGGGGCGCAGCGATTCCTTCCTCGTCGATATCGCCGAGATGTTCGGCAACGTCGGCCAGACGCATCTGCCGACGCTGGCGATGTCGGTGTTCGCCCTGGTGCTGATGCTGGTGCTGAAGAAAATCAGGCTGCTGTCCAAGTCCAGCGTGCTGGTTGCGGTGGTGGTCACCACTCTGGCGAGCTATGCCATCGGCTTTGCGCACAAGACCGCCGGCACGCCGGAAAACTTCGCCGATGCCGAAGTGCGCCAACTGGTGGCGGACTACGCGGCGGCCCAGGGCCGCGCCGAGGCAATGCAGGGCGAGATCACCGCCAAGGGGGCCGAATTGCGCGCGCTGGAAAAGTCGGGCGAGGTGCGCGCGGCGACCGATCTGCGTTATCGCATCGACCTCCTGAAGATCGAGGCAGACAACATCGACCGACAGAACAAGGAGAGCATGCGTTATCTGCGCACGCTGGAATTCGTGCGCGCCGAGGCACCGGAAAATCAGGCCGCCGCGTTGTACCTCGTCGGCAAGGTCCCGGCTGGCGTGGCCACGGACGGTCAGCACTGGCACCTCAAGAAAATCGAGGACGGCAAGATGAGTCTGTCGGGCGGAGGCGACGTCGTCGGCAACATCCCGGCCGGCCTGCCCACGCTGCGTCTGCCGACCCTGTCCTTCGACGCCGTGCTGCAACTGTTGTCGGCCGCGCTCATCATCGCGCTGGTCGCATTCATGGAGTGCATCTCCATGGCCAAGGCGCTCGCCGCGCAAACCAAGCAGCGCCTCGACCCGAACCAGGAATTGATCGGCCAGGGCGTGGCCAACATGGGCGGCGCCTTTTTCCAGGCGTATCCGGCGACCGGCTCGTTCACCGGCTCGGCCATCAACCTGCAGGCCGGGGCGCAGACCGGCTTCGCCATGGTGTTCAACGGCCTCTTCGTGGCGCTCACCCTGCTGTTCCTCACCCCTTACCTGTATCACCTGCCCAAGGCCACCCTGGGCGTAATCATCCTGCTGGCGGTCACCGGTCTGGTCACGCCCGCCGCGCTGAAGCACACCTGGAAAGCCAGCAAGGCCGACGGCCTCGTCGCGGGCGTGACCTTCGCCGTCACGCTGCTGGCGGCCCCGCACCTCGACAAGGGCATCCTCATCGGCGCCGCGCTCGCCCTCGCCCTGTACCTGTATCGCTCGATGAAGCCGCGCGTCGCCCAGCTCGGCCGCCACAGCGACGGCACCCTGCGCGACGTGAAGGTGCATCCCGGCATTCCGACCAGCGAGCACGTCATCGCGATGCGCTTCGACGGCCAGCTCTATTTTGCCAACGTGGCCTATTTCGAGGACATGGTGCTGGAGACCCTGGCGGCGAATCCGCGGGCCAGATACCTGCTGGTGGTCGGCAATGGCATCAACCAGCTTGACGCTACCGGCGAGGAAGCGATACGCGGCATCCATGAACGCCTGCATGCCGCCGGGGTCACACTGGTTTTCTCGGGTCTGAAAAAGCAGGTGCTCGACGTGATTCGCAACACCGGCCTGTACGACGAGATCGGTGAACGGCACATCTTCCCCGGCGAAGAACAGGCGCTGGCCGCCATCTACGACTGGCTGGGCGACACCACGTGCGAGGACGGCTTTCGCCCGCTGGGCGGGGGACAGCCTGCGCTTGCGGTGAGAACCTGAAACCCGTCCTCATCCGCGCATCGCGTCGGGGGCAAGCGAGTAAAGGAGGCGCCATGACCGAGACTGAATCGCGGCCCTACCGACGCGTCGCCGCGCTCGTGCGTTTTGACGCCTTCGATGCAAGGGTGGTTGGCAAGGCGCTGCTGATCGCACGGCAAAACGGTGCGGCACTGGACGTGCTGCACCTGATCGAACCGGATGGACTGCTGGATGGCGGCTCGCCCGTTGGCGAAGCGCGAGCCTACGAACAGGCGGCGGAGAGGCGACTTGCTTTCCTCGCGGCCTCGCTCGGCGTGGAAGAGGCATCCTGCCACGCTTTTTTCGGGCCCTGCCGCGAGCGATTGAATCGGTACGTCGAATCCGCCGGACCCGACCTCATCGTGACCGGCGAACCGAACCGTTGCCTGCCCGGATACTGCGACACGCTGATTCTTTCTCCCGGCCGCGCATCGCGCGGGCGTGGTCTGTGGCACGGCCTGCGGGCACGGGTTACGGCTTGGCTGGGCGTGCCCCCGTGCATCCGGACCTGAGGCGTCGCGCCGGCCGCTTCTTGACGTATCCTTGATGTAAGTTAGCCTAGACTGGCCTCATCGCGAGTCGGTCACGCCCACAATCGTCATGCCCCATCAAGCGTCCCTGCATCTCCTGGTCGTCGAGGACAACCCCGATCTGGCCGCCAACGTCTGCGATTTCCTTGAAGCCAAGGGGCATACGGTCGATGCGGCAGGCGACGGCATCACCGGTCTGCATCTGGCCGTCAGCCACGATTACGACGCCATCGTGCTGGATGTCATTTTGCCCGGCATGGACGGCTTCACCGTCTGCCGCAAGTTTCGCGACGAGGCGCGGCGCAATACCCCGGTGCTGATGCTCACCGCGCGCGATGCGCTCGATGATCGCGTCACCGGGCTGGAGTGCGGCGCCGACGATTACGTGCTCAAACCCTTTGCCCTGCGCGAGCTGGAAGCACGCCTGAAGGCACTGGTGCGTCGTTCGCGGAGCGAACTCACGCCGGCAGTGCTGCGCGTCGCCGAGCTGGAATTCGACCCTGCGCTCATGCGCGTGCGTCGCGGCGAACGCGCCATCGCGCTGCCGCCGATTCCGCTCAAGCTGCTGGAAGCCCTGATGCGCGCTTCCCCCCGCGTGCTGCGGCGCGAGGAACTGGAGCGTGCCGTATGGGGCGACGCGCCGCCGGATTCGGATGCCTTGCGTGCGCACATGCATACGCTGCGCGCGGCGGTGGATGGCACGGGCGAACCGGCGCTCATCCACACCCTGCGCGGTATCGGTTACCGGATCGCGCCTACTGATGCGGTTTAGCCGCAGTCTGCGGTTTCGCGTTGCCACCGCGTTTGCGCTGGTGGGCGGCGTGATCGCGCTGGCCACCGCTGCCGGCCTCTACATCGGCGTGCGTGACGCCGGCGAGCGCCTGATCGACGCAACGCTGAACGCGGAAATCCAGGATTACCTCGACCGCCGCGCGCGCAACCCGGCTTCGCCGCCGCCGGCCACCGCCACCCTGCTGGGCTATGTTCTGCCGGCGCGGCAGGGCGAGCCGATCCCGCCCGAGCCCATCGCGACCTGGGTGCCGGGTTTGCACGAGGCGCGTCTTGGCGGTGTGTACTACCGTGTCGCCATCGCCGACCGGGGCGAAAGCCGCTATTTCCTGCTTTACAACGAGGGCCTGCTGCGCGAAAAACAGGCCAGGCTCAAGCTCTATCTTGCCGTGTTCGTCGTACTCATGACGCTGCTTTCGGGGGGGCTGGCACTGTGGCTTGCCGAACGCGTCATCGAGCCGGTGAAGGAACTCGCGCGCCGCGTGCGCGCGGTCAGCCCGGAATCGCATCCGGGCAGTCTGGACGAGGATTTTTCCGACGACGAGGTGGGCGAACTGGCGCGTGCCTTCGAAACCACGCTCAACCGCCTGGCCGATTTCATCGACCGCGAACGTGCCTTCACGGCGGACGTCTCGCATGAATTGCGTACGCCGATCGCGGTGATCCGCGGGGCCGCAGAAGTGCTGCTCGCGGACGCGAGCCGGCCGGAAAAGGATCGCCAGCGCCTGGCGCGGATCGAGCGGGGCGCAGCCGACATGGCGGATCTTTCCACCGCGCTCCTGGCGATGGCGCGCGAACGCGACGATGCGCGGCGCGACCCGGTCGATCTCGCGGCGCTGGTCGCGGAATCGGTCGAGAAGCATCGTCACCTGCTGGGTCAACGTCCGGTCGAACTGGAAGTCGATCTCGCCGCGCGGCCGCGGGTGGTGGCGGACGGCAATCTGATCGCCATCGTCGTCGCCAACCTGCTGCGCAACAGCTTCACCTATACCGAGTCTGGCCGCGTGCATATCCGGCTCGACGAACACAGCCTCGGCGTGACCGACACCGGGCTCGGCATTCCGCGCGAGGCGCTGGACAAGGTATTCCAGCGTCTCTACAAGGGCGCGCACAGCGAGGGCGCCGGTATTGGTCTCGCGCTGGTGAAGAAGATATGCGATCGCTACGGCTGGTCGGTCACGCTCGCCAGCGAGGCGGGGCGGGGGACGCGCGCCGAACTGCGGTTTGACGCTTGACCTTTTCTTGACGCGAACTTGACGCGTGGCTGACGCCGGGCGCGGTACATATGACGGAATTCTTGCATTCCGCTGGTGTCCGTGATGTCCCAGAGCCTTCCGCAACCCCTCCCCGCCTGGCTCAAGCCGTTTACCGCATTCCGCGTCTGGTGGCCGCGCGTCAACCGCGATACCGCGCGTGCCGACGCCATGGCCGGTCTGACCGGCGCGCTGATCGCGCTGCCGCAGGGCGTGGCCTTCGCCACCATCGCCGGCATGCCGCCCGAGTATGGCCTGTACGCGGGCATGATCCCCGCCATCATCGCTGCACTGTTCGGCTCGAGCTGGCATCTGGTGTCGGGCCCCACCACCGCCGCGTCCATCGTGCTGTACTCGGTGCTGGCCCCACACGCCGAACCGGGCAGTGCCGAATACGTGAAGCTTGCGCTCACACTCACCTTTCTGGTCGGCATCACCCAGACCGCAATGGGGCTCGCCAGGCTGGGCACGCTGGTGAATTTCATTTCGCATTCCGTGGTGACCGGCTTCACCGCCGGCGCGGCGATTCTCATTGCCACCAACCAGGTCAAGCATTTCACCGGACTCGCCATCCCCAGCGGCTCTGAGTTCGTCGAGGTGTGGGGTTACGTGCTGACGCGCGCGCACGAGATCGAAATCGAGATTGCGGCGACGGGCCTCATCACGCTGCTGCTCGGCGTCGCGGTCAAGCGCTGGCTGCCGAGGCTGCCGTACATGATCGTCGCCATGCTCGGCGGAGCAGCCTTTGGCTATGCGGTCAGCCGTGCGACGGACGCGGTCTTGCCGGCGGTCGGCGCCCTGCCCGCCAGCCTGCCGCCGCTGTCCGCGCCCAGCCTCGATGCCGAAAGCGTGCGCGCGGTCGCCTCGGGCGTCATCGCGGTCACTCTGCTGGCGCTGACCGAGGCCGTGTCCATCGCCCGCGCGCTGGCCGCGCGTTCCGGCCAGCACGTGGACGGCAACCAGGAATTCGTCGGACAGGGCATGTCGAATCTGGCCGGCGCCTTCTTTTCAGGTTACGTCGCCACCGGTTCGTTCAACCGCAGCGGCGTCAATTTCGACGCGGGCGCGAAAACCCCGCTGGCGGCCATTCTGGCCGGCGTATTTTTGCTGGTGCTGGTGCTCTTCGTCGCCCCCTGGGCACAGTATCTGCCCAATGCCGCGATGGCGGGCATCCTGTTCCTTGTCGCCTGGGGGCTGATCGATTTCAGGGAAATCGCGCACACGCTCAAGACCAGCCGCCAGGAATCCGCGATCCTCGTCGCCACCTTTGCCTCGACCCTGTTCCTTACACTGGAAGAGGCGATCATCGTCGGCGTGCTGCTGTCGCTGGCAATCTATCTCGCGCGTACCTCGAAGCCGCAGGTGCGGGTACGCGCGCCAGATCCGCACAACCGCAAGCGCCACTTCACCGACGCCGAAAGTGTCGCGCAATGTCCGCAACTGCGCTTCGTGCGCATCGACGGCTCGCTGTTTTTCGGCGCCACCTCGCACATCCGTGAATCGCTCGCCGCACAGGACGTGGACGCGCCTTTGCAGAAGCACGTCGCCGTGATCGCGCACGGCATCAATTTCATCGATCAGGCCGGCGCCCACTATCTGGAGGAGGAGGCAGCCCGGCGCCGCGCGCAGGGTGGCGGCCTGTATCTGATTCGGGTGAAGGACATGGTGCAGGAACAGCTCGCCAAGAGCGGCGTGCTCAAGACGATCGGCGGCGCCAATCTCTTCGACGGCAAGACCGAGGCGATCACCGCGATCTACAAACGGCTCGACCCCGAGGTCTGCCGTGGCT
>CAZOVQ010000013.1:0-17625 GCA_964583195.1 uncultured Thiobacillus sp. | reverse complement strand
CGGCGCGCTGTCGCCATAGCCCCCGCCGAGTGCCGCCCCGGCACGATGACAAACAATGGGGGTAGGGGGAGGTTCGTCCGCAGATCGCCCGATTGCCCATTTCTTGTGCAGCGTCAACACCCCAACCGTCGATTTGTGCTTCCAAAGGCAATTACGGCCTGTCAGCGGGGGACTGGTGAAATATCCGGGCTAGACGCAGTTGACCGCCCTTTCCCCCAGTTGCCCGGCGATATGGTCGAGCAGTTGCTGCTCCTGATAGGGTTTGCCCAGATAGACGTTGACGCCGATTTCCAGCGCATGGTTGCGGTGCTTGTCCGCGGTGCGCGAGGTAATCATGATGATGGGCACCGCTTTCAGGCGCGCGTCGGCACGCATGACGCGCGCGAGTTCGAAACCATCCATGCGCGGCATTTCGACGTCGAGCAGCACCACGTCGGGTATCAGGTCGTGCATTTTTTCCAGCGCGTCGACGCCGTCTTTGGCGCTGTCCACCCGGAAACCCTCGCGCGACAGCAGGCGGGTGGTAATCTTGCGCACGGTGAGCGAGTCGTCGACCACCAGCACCATGGGTGCCTGCAAGGCGGTGCTGACTTCGACGGTTTCCGCCGGGGCGCGCGTCTCGATGGCGGCGCGTGGCTGGCTGGCCCAGCGCAGCGCGAGCGGCACGGGATTGAGAATTAGGATCACGCGGCCATCGCCGCGCACGGTGGCGCCGGCCACGCCGGTGATGCGCGCCATCTGCGGGCCGATGTTCTTGACCACGATTTCGCGCGCGCCCTCGATCGCATCGAGCAGCACCGCGGCCACGTTCGCACCGCTGTGCAGCAAGGCCACCGGGTTGTAGCGCAGCACTTCGTGCACGGCCTCGGTGTCGCCGAGAAGATGCGGCAGATAGGCGAACGGATAATGCGTGCCGCGCCATTCGAGCTCTCCTGCGGCCGTCGCGCGGGCAAGCTCGTCGGGCTTGAGTTCCAGCACCTGCCGTACCAGCGGCGCCGGCAGCGCGTAATTGTGTTTGGCGGCCTGAACCATGACCGCCTGGGTCACCGCAAGCGTAAGCGGCAGGTAGATATCGAACCGTGTGCCCTGCCCCTGCGTGGAGGTGATATCGATGCGTCCGCCGAGGGCGGAGATTTCGCTTTTGACGACGTCCATGCCGACACCGCGTCCCGCGACCTCGGTGACTGCGTCAGCGGTTGAGAAACCGGCAGCAAAGATCATCTGCGCGAGGAGGGTTTCGGTGGGCTCCACACCGGACGGCAACAGCCCGGCCGCTTCGGCCTTTGCGCGGATGCGTGCGTAATCGAGGCCGGCGCCGTCGTCCCTGACGGCGATGAGCATTTCATTGCCGGTCTGCTTGGCGGAAAGCACGATTTCGCCGTATTCGGCCTTGCCGGCGGCGCGCCGAACGTCCGCGTCCTCGATGCCGTGCGCCAGCGCGTTGCGCAGCAGGTGTTCGATGGGGGCGGTCACCTTTTCCAGCACCGAGCGGTCGATTTCCAGTTCGCCGCCCTGAATGTCGAGCTGGGCGCGTTTGCCTACGTCGCGGGCGGTCTGGCGCACCGTGCGATACAGCCGATCGGCGACCGAATGCAGGGGCACCATGCGCACGCGCAGAAGATTCTGCTGCAATTCGCGATTGAGGCGTGTCTGCTGGATCAGCGCGGCGTCGGCTTCGCCCAGGCGGGCGAGCAGAATGTGCTGCACCGTGGAAATGTCGTTGACGCTTTCGGCGAGGAAGCGCGTGACCTCCTGGAAGCGCGTGAAGCGGTCGAATTCCAGCGGGTCGAACTGCTCGCTGCCGCCCTGCGCCTGGAAAGTGGCCTGCATCTGCGATTCGGCCTGGATTTCGACTTCGCGGATGTGGCCACGCAGGCGCGCGAGCGCGTCGGACAATTCCCCCACGTGGCGCTTGAAGGCGAATACTTCGCTTTCGATGCGCGAGCGCGCGATGGCGACTTCACCTGCCTGGTTGACCATGCGATCCACCCAGTCGGCACGCACGCGCAGGGTAAGCGCATTGGCATCGCGCGCGACCTGCTGTACCGGCGAGAAAGCTTCCGGCGCGATCACCGCCGCGGCAGGGCTCGCGGCAGCGGCAACGGGTTCGGGCGAGTCCGCTGCGTCTTCGCTTTTGGCCGGCATCGTCGCGTCGCCATGCCGCAGGCGTTCCACCGCGTCGACCAGCCTGTCGAGCAATCCTTCGAGCGCATCGAACACGTTGTCCACGATCGCGGTATGTCCCTCCGCGACCGCGACGACGCGGGATTCCATGACGTGGGTCAGTTCGCCCAGGCGCATGGCGCCGACCATGCGCGCGCTGCCCTTGATGGTGTGCAGCGTGCGGCGCAAGGCGTCGCGCGGCACGGCGTCGCCGGGTGTACCGCGCCATGCGCGCAATTGTGTGCCGGCATCGGGCACCAGGGTTTCGGATTCTTCGAGGAAGATCGGCAGCAACTGGTCGTCGATTTCGTCGACGACGTCGCGTCGCTCGAATACCGGCGCGGGCGAGGCGGGCCGGATGTCGGGAACCATACCGCCGATGTCCGGCATCATGCTGCCGCTGCCGGGCGCCGCGGGCACGTCGTCCGGCAGCGACAAAGTGTCGGCCGTGACGGCGGAAAGCTCGGCGACCGGCACCCCGACGGGCTGCGTGTCGTTCCGGTTCGTCTCTTCTTCCGGCATCGCATGCGCGTCTTCCAGTTCCGCCAGTGCGGCGATCAAGTCGCTTGCCGGATCGGGCAGTTGCCGCTGTCCGACTGTCGCCAGCATCTCGTCGATCCGGGCGACGACATCGCGCGCGAGCGGCAGGTGCGCCAGCGGCAGGGGACGGTGCGAGAAGCGGTTCCAGTAGCGCTCGAATGCATGCGCAAGATCGGACAGGGGAAGCACTCCGGCGGTGCCGGCGATGCCGCCCAGCGTATGGATCGCACGACGTGCGTGCTCGCTCACTGCACTGCCGCCCGCCTCTTCGAGACGTTCGACTTCCTCGCCCAGAACCGCCTGGCGCTGTTGCGCCTCGGCCAGGAAAATGTCGTACAGGCCGGGAGACAGACAGACGGGGCCGATGCAGATTTCGTCCGGCACATAGGTTTGCATCGGCTCGTCGTCGATGACGCCGGGCACCACATTCTGTTCCGGCTCTGCAAGCGGGGGCCGCGCGTATTCGACCACCGCACAAAACGCAGCAGCTTCAACGCCGGTAGCACCGGTTTCGTCTGCGAGCGAGGGGCTCGCGTATTCAATGCATGCAGCAAAGTCCGGCGCGCGAGCTTCCGCAGTCTCGATACATGCGCTTTCGCTGCCCACCGCCAGCGGCATTGGCGTGTCGAGCGCCTGCGCTTCGGCGCCTGTGTCGTCCGCGACGATGCATGGGGAAGCGCCCGCCTCTCCGTCAAGCGGCAGTCCCTGCGTCACCCGCTCGAACGCCGCCAGCAGGGCCGGCAGCGGCAGTTCCGCCGGCGTTCCCGAACGCAAGGCATCCACCCATGTCTGGAATACACCGCGCGAACGCGCAACCAGTTCGAGCAGATCGCCAGTGGCCGGCTTGCCTTCGGCCAGCCAGCCGTTCATCCATTGTTCGTGTTGCCATGCCGCCTCGCCCAGATCGTCCAGACCGACCATGCGGCCGCTGCCTTTCAGGGTGTGGTAGCCGCGCCGGATCACGGTCAGCGCCTCACGATCGTCTGGACTGGCTCGGCAGACGTCGGCGGCCTCGCCCATGGCTGCCAGCACTTCGTCGGCTTCTTCGAGAAAAACGTCCAGCAGTTCCGCTTCAACCCCTTCGGGCAGGCGCGCGCGCACATGATCGGTCGGAACGCCTGCGGCAACAGATTCATCGGGCAGCCGTCCGGCCTGTGGTGCAGCAACGGATTCCGCCTCCACACCGCCGGTCGGCGCGAGCGGTGAATCCGGGAAGACCGGAATGGACTCTGGAATGGCCGGCATGCGCGCGGGGATGTCACGACCGCAGAGGGTGGCGATCCGCGCTTCGAGTTCGACCGAGGGCGTATCGCTGGTTGCGCGGCTGGCTTCGAGTGCGGTGCGCGTCTGCCGTTTCAGCGCCGTATCGTCGATCAGTTCGGCATCGCGATCGAGTTCGCTCAGCGAATCAAGGAATTTTTTTTTTGCTGCGCCGTCGTCGCCGGCGCCATCCCGCCAGCCAAGATAGGCCGCGTGCACCGTTTCCTTGCGCGCGGGCAGACAGGATTCGACGGTGTCGCCCAGCGCATGGCCACTTCCGGCGGCCACATCGAGCAGGCCGAAATCGATCAGCACGGGACGCAGAATGCGGTCGGCGTCGCGGCGCCCGGCGCAATACGATTCGATGAAAAGCCCGAGACTCGAAAAGACATCGGCCAGCCGCTGCTGCGCGGCTTCGTCGGGTTGCCCATCGTGGAGATAGGCAGCGATGTTCTCCAAGGCGGCGCCCAGCAGCCGTGCCGCATCGGGCAATTCGAGCATGTTCAGGGCGCCCTGCGCCTGACGCGCAAGCTCCGGCAGCGGCGCCAGCGCGTCGCGTGCGCCGGAATCACGGAAAAAGGCGTCGAGCGCTTCTTCCATCTGCTTGAGATTATGGCCGACTTCGCGCGCCATCTGCATTAGCATGTCGCGTTCGGCCTGCCGCCGGCTGTCGCTCCCGACTTCGATGGCAGGCAACGCCTGTCCTGCGATCATGGCTTGCAGGCGCGCATGCTGCGCTTCCGCGCGGGCCTTGAAATCCCGGTGCAGCACGTCTTCGCGTTCGATCGCGTTCTGCATGAACAACAGCGTCGAAGCGATTTCCAGATTCGCCTGTTCCCGTGCCTCGCCCTCGCGTCCGGCGCTGGCGCTGGCAGCTGCGGAAAGCGCGTGCAACAGGTCGGAAAGGCCGCTGTCCGCGAACATGTCGGCCTGCGGCTGCAACTGGGACAGTTGCGTCTGGAACGCCTCGAATTGCCCGTCATTGCCTTCCACGCAGGCATGCCAGCCATCACGCGCGGCTTTCAGGCCGTTCTGCATCGCATCGAACACCGGCCGCATCCGGGCGAGCGTCTCGGGATCGAGCAGGCCGTGACCCGGCAGGTAACGATCGAGCCCCAGCGTCGCCCGCACTTCGGCGGCCCGGCCGTCGAGCGCTTCGCTCTTGGCGACAAAAAACAGCGCATCGCGCAGCAGGCGTTCGGCCACCTGGGGCGAACCTTCGATCAGGCGGCGCATTTGCAAATCGATGCGGGCGAGCAATTGCTTGACGTTGAAATCCGCTTCCACGCCGTGCGCAATGAGGCTGTCGACGAAGCCGACGCAGGCCCACCAGAAAGTGTGGGCCGCCTGCGAAGGGGCAAGATGTTCGACGATGAGCAGCGCTTCGCGCATGCGGGCGAGCCCCTGGGCGGCTTCCACGTTGCGCAGGAAGGCCAGCAGGCCGCGCTGGAACAGGGCGCGCGCGGCCTTGACTTCGGCAGCGCGTTTTTCCTGCGAGAGATTTTCGCTCGCGGCCTCGGCAGCGATTTGAACCCGCAGGTCGGGAAAGAACAATTCGCCTTCGAACACGCGCTCCGCGCCATGCAGTTCGCGCAGTCGCTTGTACAGTGGAAACAAGGCCAGTTCCCCACTGCCGCGGCCGTCGGCCAGATCCCTGATCCAGCGTTGCAGCCCTTCGATGGCGTTGCGCAGCGCACGCAGGACGTTTTCGTCGGCGCCGCCGGGTTTCTCGTCGACGTCCGCAAGGCAGCTTTCCATCGCTCCCGCGAGCGTGGCCGCGCCTTCGAGGCCGACCAGGCGCAGGGCGCCGGCAACCTGGTGCGCGTCGTCGCGCGCCAGCCGCAGGGCATTGGTGAGATCGGCATCGACGCCGTAAGCCTGGATGCGACTCAGCGCTGCCTGCAGGGCAGCGTCGATATCGCCGCGTACCCAGTTGAGGGGGCCGGTATCGTAGTCGAGTAAGGCGCTCATGATGTGGGGTTCCTGATGAGGTTGCTGAAGCCGGTCAGATCGTTGCGCGGATCAGGCAAGTTTGAAGCCCGCCACCGAGTTCTTCAGGTCCTGCGCCAGCTGTTTCATCCCGCCGATGGATTCGGCGGTCTGTTGCGTGCCGCTGGAGGTTTGCGCGGAAATGGCCTTGATGTCCTGCATGGTTTCGGCCACCAGGGCGGTCGATTCGGCCTGGTTCTGCGTCGCGGATGAAATGTCGGCGATGAGTGCAGCGAGCCGCTTCGACACCTCGCCGATCTCTGCCAGCGTCTGGCCGGCGGCGTCGGAGAGTTTCGCGCCTTCGACCACGCCCTGAGTCGAGACTTCCATCGCCGCCACCGTATCCTGGGTGTCGGACTGAATGGTTTTCACGATCGCCGCGATCTGCTTGGTCGCGTCGGCGGAGCGTTCCGCCAGCCGCTGCACTTCTTCAGCCACCACCGAGAAGCCCCGGCCGGCTTCACCGGCGGACGCGGCCTGAATGGCGGCGTTCAGCGCCAGCACGTTGGTCTGCTCGGTAATGTCGGAAATCAGTTCGACGATCTCGCCAATCTCCTGCGAGGATTCGCCGAGGCGCTTGATCCGCTTCGAGGTTTCCTGAATCTGCTCGCGCAGGGTGTTCATGCTGGAAATGGCGTTGGACACGGCCTGCTGCCCTTTTTCGGCGGCGGCCAGAGACTGCTCGGCCACGCGGGCGGATTCGGCGGCGTTGCCCGACACCTGTTGCACGGATTGCGCCAGCCGCACGACGGCAACCGACGTGGTTTCGATTTCATCCACCTGGCGGCGGGTGGCCTGTTGCAGCGATTCGGACACCTGGCTGGCTTCTCCGGCTGCCTGATCCATGTGCTGCGCGGCATTGTTGATGCCGCGTACCAGACCGCGCAACTCTTCCACGGTGTAGTTGATCGAGTCGGCGACCGCGCCGGTGATGTCTTCGGTGACGCTGGCGTTGATGGTGAGGTTGCCTTCGGCGAGTTCGCCAAGCTCGTCCATCAGCCGCAGAATCGCTTCCTGGTTGCGCGCGTTTTCCTCTTCGCTCTTGCGCGCGCGGGATTTGGTTTCGTTGATGTTGACCAGCCCCAGCAGCACCAGGGATGCCACCGCCAGCACGCCGAACAGGGCGGCCAGCCAGTAGCCCAGGCCGCCGACCGTGCGGTAATCGTCAGACAGGCGATTGGTGTCGCCAAGCAAGGTGTCGCTGCTGGCAAACAGGCTTTTCGCCGACTGCTTGGATTGCAGCAGCGCCTGCGTGTTGGCGAGCACGGCGCCCACCACTTCCACCATGTCGGCCATGTTCTCGCCGACTTTTTCCAGCGTTTCGAGATTCTTCTCGTTCTGGCCGGCCGCGCCTTCCATCAGCGCCTGCACGGTGTCGCGGAACAGCGTGGTGTCCTTTTCGAGCTGCAACACGATTTGCGGGTCGATCGTGTCCGCGGTGAGCAGGATGTTGGCGTTTTTCGGCAGACGCTGCGACAGCACCGTCAACTGGTCGGCGCGCACGACATCGCGCACGCCCGCGCCGCCGCCGGCCAACTGGCGGGAAAGCACCTCGGATACGGTCTGCAGCCCCAGGCTGAGATCGTTGATGCGCTTCACGTTTGCGCTCAGCTCGATCAGGTTGCTTCGCTGCGAGATGATCTGGGCGATCTGCGGGTCGGCCTTGTCCCATTGCGCACGAATTTTCGTCAGCGTATCCACCGCCGCGCCGCTGGAAGCCGGAACCTCGCTGTCACCGTTGGCAAGACTGGCGAGCGTGGTCCCGAACGCGGCCTTGCCGTCGCGTAGCGACTTGAAGGCGGCAGCGTTGCCCTGCACCGCCTGCTGCGCCGCCAGCGGCAGCCGCTGCGTCAGCACCTTGAGTTCGCCCGCGCGCGACTCGTAGCCGGCACGGTTGTCGAGCTGTATCGAGCCATGGATCGTGAAGCCCGCTGCCAGCAACAGGGAGGCGACCAGTGCGCCCCCTGTGTAGAGATATTGTTTTTCGACCGGCAGCTTGCCGATCAACGGTACTTTTCCGGGCTCGTGGTCGGACAGGCGCCGCACGGTCTGCATGATCAGCGTCGTTTGCTCCGCGCCGCGATTTCCCTTGACCTTGTCGCTCATGCGCCCCGCCAGGCCCTTGAGGCCGTTCATCGTAATCGCCATGTTCATCGCTCCGATTTCTCCATTGGTTCGCGCCGGGGCGCTTCATTTTTAGTGTGAAACAACGCGCAGCGTTGACTGCGCCCCATGGTGGAACTACCAAGCAACCGACCAAGCCCGCAAGCGGGTAAGTCGCTGCCTGTCCTCCGCAAGCAGGGGAGGGCCAGGGTGGGAAAAACTGTCATGACGAATCGACGTTTCATCATTGGAGGCGGCGAGTCGACATGGCAGTTGGTCTTTGCTCAGACACCGATACGGGATTCGACCATCATGAACTCGGGCAGCCCCAGAAGAACGCCGAAATTCATGTCGTGCCAGTCTGCACCCTGCTCGTCCGCATAGCGCCGGGCAACCCATGGGTAGGGCGTTGCGCCATCCTGCGCCCGAAAGCGCCCGACGTTGCGCAGACCCAGCGTGGCGTGCACCAGCAACGCGGCATTGACGCCGAAATCGTGGTGCGGAAGCAGCAGGCGGCACGCATTGTGATCGGGGGTGACGCCTTGCCCCATGAAGTCGGAAAAGTCGCTCACCGCGTAAAGATTGCCACGGATGTTCGTCAGCCCGCGGAACCAGCGGCGCGCACCCGGAACGCTGACGATGGGCGGCACGGGAATCACTTCTTCGGTGTCGCTCAGGCTGACCAGCCAGTTGACTTCGCCGACGCGAAAACCAAGCCGCGCACCCGAGGTGTCCCGGCTCGATGCTGCCTGGAGTTGTTGCGACAGCCGCGTCTGGAATTCGCGCAGATTGAATTTCTTGGACATGATGCCGTCAGCTCAGCGCCTTGATCTGGGTGAGTAAGTCATCCGGCTTCACAGGTTTGACGAGGTAAGCCCGGGCCCCCTGCCGCATGCCCCAGACCTTGTCGGTTTCCTGACCCTTGGTCGTGCACATGATGACGGGAATGTGCCTGGTCGCCTCTTCCTTGGTAATCATGCGCGTCGCCTGGTAGCCGTTCATTCCGGGCATGACGACGTCCATCACGATGAGGTCGGGCAGGGTCTGCCTGGCCTGCGCGACGGCTTCCTCTCCGCTTTCGGCCATGCTCACGAGATAGCCGTTCTTGACCAGCAGTTCGGACAGGAAGAAACGCTCGGTCGGGGAATCATCTACAACCAGGATGCGGCTGATCGCCATGATGTCTGCTCCTTTGTTATCGTTCAGTCAAGGTTCAGGCGCCTGCGTGGGCGTGCTCGCGCACGGCCGTCAGCAGGGTGTCCTTGGTGAAGGGTTTGGTGAGATATTCGTCCGAGCCCACCATGCGGCCGCGCGCACGGTCGAACAGGCCGTCCTTGGACGACAGCATGATGACCGGCGTGCCACGGTACCGGACATTGCGCTTGATGAGCGAACAGGTCTGATAGCCGTCGAGACGCGGCATCATGATGTCGACGAACACCACATCCGGTTCATGATCGGCGATTTTCGACAGGGCATCGAAACCATCCTGCGCGAGGATGACCTCACACCCCGCCTGATTCAGGAATATTTCCGCGCTGCGGCGTATGGTGTTGCTGTCGTCGATGACCATCACCTTCACGCCCTTCAAAGCTTCGTTATCCACACGTCGTCTCCACGAGGATCGTCGAACGGGCGGCGCACGCCACCCCTGCGTGCTTAACATTACGGCCACGATTCGTGGCTTCTTTAACGTGAAACAACGCGTAGCGTTATTTCACACTTATTGAGCCTGCCATTATTCGTGACACGGGGTTTTCGTGTAGATCGGCAATACGTTGCCTACACTGTAAACGGCTGTTTGCACGGATGTCGGCGACGCATTGCCGGCCTACAGAGGGCTTTCCGTTTTGTCGCTTGACTGGGCGCACATAAAAAACGCCGCCCGGTTTGCCGGACGGCGTTTTTTGGGGCCAGGGTTCGTCCTTACCAGGACTCTTCCGATTTCCTGTTCTCCACGCCCGCAACCTCGCTCAGGGTTGCGATGACTTCATTGGGCAGGCTGGAAATGCGCATGAACTGCCCCATGCCCACGTCGGGAAAGGCCAGCGCGATACGGAAGCGCGCGTGCGGCGCGTGGACGGTGTTGCCGATCACATAGATTTCATAGGGCAGGCCCGCCACGCTGTCGGTCATTTCGATTTTCTTCAGCCATGCGCCGTCGCCCTTCGACACTTCGTTCAGGGCCACCCCGAACACCGCGAGTTTCCGGTTCCGCAACACGACTTCGTAGACTTTCGCGGTCTTGCCCACGCCTTTCGCCAGATTGTCGCGCACCGCCTTCACTGCGTCGTCGAAGCTGCCATAGGTTTCGTTCAGCTTGCTCTTGTACGAATCGAGGCGCTCCATTCCAACCATGTAACGGTAATTGGCCAGTTCGCTTGCGGAAACATCACCCCCCATGCCCTTGCCCGCCCCCAGCGCGGCGCCGAGTTTCGCCTGCAGCGCCTTGACGGCGGCTTCCTGCTTGTCGAAGGCCTTGCGGAAATAGGCGTGGTACCAGTAATCCGGGTTGGTGTAGGTGACGCTGCCGTCGGCCTTGACTCCCACGCGGATCGCGGCGCCGAGGATGGCATGCCCGCCCACCGCGCCGACCGCGCCCAGCATGTCTTCGTCCGTGGCGACGACCACGCCGTGGCCGGCCAGATCCTTGGGAAAGTATTTGCCGACGACCTTGAAACCGCCGTCCCTGAGCTTGCCTTCGACTGCCGTGGCGACCGCCTGGACGTTACCGCCTGCGACCGGGTCGCCCTGGATATAGGGCGCGATTGCCCAGGCCGTTACGGCATGAAAAAAAATCACCCCACCCGAAATCCATCTTGCCAGCATGTCCCATCTCCTTTTCAGTTGTTGTTCGTAATCTGCGGCCGCCCGGCACGGCAAGACCGCCCCATCAGCCTTAACGCCATTTTCCCCGCAATTCTTGAATCGAGGCCGGCGATTACAGGCGCAGCATCTCGAAATCGTCCTTGCGCGCGCCGCAATCCGGGCAGGTCCAGTTGACCGGCACGTCTTCCCAGCGGGTTCCGGGCGGAATCCCGTCTTCCGGCGCGCCGGCATTTTCATCATAGATCCAGCCGCAAATGAGGCACATCCAGCGCCGGGAAGTAGTCAGGTCGGGCATAGTCGGGGGCTATCGGATAAAATCGCCCGTCGATTCTAGTGCAGTGATGCCATGCCGCCTATTTTTTCCCCGAAACCGACCCCGCCCATGGTGTTGAGCTTTGCCGCCAGCGACCCCACCGGCGGCGCGGGCAGCCAGGCCGACCTGCTGACGCTGGCCAGCATGGGCTGTCATCCGCTTACCGTCCTCACCGCGATCACGGTGCAGGATACCGCCGGCGTGGACGGCATTCTGGCCATCGATTCGGAATGGGTGATGGATCAGGCGCGCATGCTGCTGGAGGACGTTCCGGTCGCGGCGTTCAAGCTGGGCATGCTGGGCAGCCCCGAATCGATCGCCGTCATCGCCGAAATTCTGGCCGATTATCCCGACATTCCCGTGGTGCTCGACCCCGTGCTCGCCTCCGGGCGCGGCGACGAATTCGCCAGCGAGGACATGATCGCCGCCATGCGCGACATGCTGATTCCGCAGACCAGCGTGCTCACGCCGAACAGCCACGAAGCGCGCCGGCTGGCGCTGTTCGAATCGGACGAGGACGACCTGGACCTGGCCGCCTGCGCCCGGCACCTGACCGGGCTCGGCTGCGAATACGTGCTCATCACCGGCACCCACGAAGCCACGCCGCGCGTGCTGAACAGCCTCTACGATGCCAACGGCCACGTGCAGACCGACGCCTGGGATCGTCTGCCGGGCAGCTATCACGGTTCGGGCTGCACGCTGGCTTCGGCGATTGCCGCCACCCTGGCCTATGGTCAGGACGTGCCCACCGCGGTGCGCGAGGCGCAGAACTTCACCTACGAAACGCTGAAAGCCGCGTTCCGGCCCGGGATGGGGCAATACATTCCCGAACGCTTCTTCTGGGCACAGGAAGGCCAGAGCGAAGGCAATGCCTGAATTCATCGGCGGCGTCTACGCCATCACCCCGGAAACCGCCGACACCGGACGGCTGCTGGCTCTGGTCGGGGCGGCGCTCGCCGGCGGCGTCGCCGCGGTGCAGTACCGCGACAAGTCCGGCGACGTCGCGCGCCGCCACGAGCAGGCCAGCGAGCTCGTCGCGCTGTGCCGGCGCCACGGCGTGCCGCTCATCGTCAACGATGATCTGCGACTGGCCGACCTCGCCGGCGCCGACGGCGTGCATCTTGGCCGCGACGACGGCAGCGTGCGCGAGGCGCGCATCGTGCTCGGCCCGGGCAAGTTCATCGGCGCCTCGTGCTACCAGAGCCTCGACCGCGCCCTGGCCGCGCAGGCTGCGGGAGCCGACTACGTGGCCTTCGGCAGCTTCTTTCCGTCGCCGACCAAGCCGGACGCCGGACGCGCCCAGCCGGCCCTGCTGCGCGAGGCCGCACCGAAAATCCACGTGCCGCTGGTTGCCATCGGCGGCATCACGGCCGGTAACGCCGCAGAGCTCATCGACGCCGGCGCCGACAGCCTCGCCGTCTCGTCAGTGCTGTTCGACGCCCCCGACATCCGGGCCGCCGCGCAAGCGCTCAATCAACTTTTCCCAACGGAATCCGAACAATGACCCGCAACGAACAACTCTTCGAGCAGTCGCAACAAGTCATCCCCGGCGGCGTGAATTCGCCGGTACGCGCCTTCAGGAGCGTCGGCGGCACGCCAGTCTTTTTCGCCCGCGCCCACGGTGCCCACGTCTGGGACGCCGACGGCCGTCGCTACACCGATTACGTCGGCTCGTGGGGGCCGGCCATCCTCGGCCACGCGCACCCGGGAACCGTGAAAGCGGTGCAGGATGCCGCCGCGCGGGGCCTGTCCTTCGGCGCCCCGTCCGAACCCGAGCTCAAGCTCGCCCGGCGCATCCGT
The DNA here is from genome assembly GCA_964583195.1 of uncultured Thiobacillus sp. Taxonomy (GTDB): domain Bacteria; phylum Pseudomonadota; class Gammaproteobacteria; order Burkholderiales; family Thiobacillaceae; genus Thiobacillus. The sequence continues at coordinate 4,628 of CAZOVQ010000013.1, read as the reverse complement.
GATCTGCTGCCTTCCATCGAAAAAGTGCGGCTGGTATCAAGCGGCACCGAAGCGACCATGAGCGCGATCCGTCTGGCGCGCGGCTTCACCGGGCGGTCAAAATTCATCAAGTTCGAAGGCTGTTACCACGGCCACGCCGATTTTCTGCTGGTGAAGGCCGGCTCCGGCGCGCTCACCTTCGGCAACCCCACCTCCGCCGGCGTGCCCGCCGCGGTCGCCGCCGAGACTCTGGTGCTCGACTACAACGACGTCGCCGGACTGGAAAGAACCTTCAGCGAAATCGGCAATGAAATCGCCTGTGTCATCGTCGAGCCCTTCGCCGGCAACATGAACCTGGTCAAACCCACCGCCGAATTCATGGCGGCGCTGCGTCGCCTCACCACCCAGCACGGCGCGCTGCTGATCTTCGATGAAGTGATGACGGGTTTCCGCGTCGCCCTGGGCGGCGCGCAGTCTGTGTTGGGGATCAAGCCCGACCTCACCACGCTGGGCAAGGTCATCGGCGGTGGCATGCCGGTCGGCGCCTTCGGCGGCCGCGCCGACGTGATGGACGCGCTGGCGCCCAATGGCCCGGTGTATCAGGCCGGCACGCTGTCGGGCAACCCGGTCACGGTCGCCGCCGGGCTGGCAACGCTCGACGCCGTCGCGCAGCCCGGGTTCTACGACGCGCTCGGAGCGAAAACCCTTGCGCTGTGCGAGGGCCTCAATATCGCCGCGAAAGACGCCGGCAGAACCTTCTGCGCGGATTGCCAGGGGGGCATGTTCGGCCTCTACTTCGCCGACAATCCGCCCGAAACCTTCGCCGACGTGATGGCGAGCGACCGCGCCACCTTCAACCGCTTTTTCCACGCCATGCTGGACAAAGGCATCTACCTTGCGCCCTCCGCGTTCGAGGCTGGTTTTGTCTCGGCGGCGCATACCGAAGAAGACATCGCCGCGACCGTTGCCGCGGCGCGCACGGTACTTCAATCGCTGTAAGGCCCGCAAGGGTGCAACGCCGCCGCCAGGCTCGCTTCGCAGCGGCGGCGCCCCGCGCTGATGGGCGCGGCGAAGATTTCAGGTACGGTACTCGGCGTTGATCTTCACGTAATCGTAGGAGAAATCGCAGGTCCAGACCGTGGCCGCCGCCGTGCCGCGATCGAGCGCCACGCGCACGGTGATCTCGGCTTCCCGCATCACCGCCGCGCCCGCCATTTCGGTGTAGCTCGCGGCTCGGCCGCCCTGCTCGGCGACGAGCACGTCGCCAAGCCAGACTTTGATCGCATGCACGTCGAGGTCGGCCACCCCCGCGTAGCCAATGGCGGCCAGTATCCGGCCGAGGTTGGGATCGCTGGCGAAGAAGGCGGTCTTCACCAGCGGCGAGCGGCCGATGGCGTAGGCGATCTGCTTGCATTCGGCACGGTCGCGGCCGCCTTCGACCACGATGCTCATGAACTTGGTCGCCCCTTCGCCGTCGCGTGCCATCGCCTGCGCGAGCGCGACGGCGACTTCGCTGAGCGCGGTTTTCAGCGCGGCATAGTCGGCGCTCGCGGGGTCGGCAATTGCGGCGTGTCCCGCGCAGCCGGTGGCGACGAGAACGAAACTGTCGTTGGTCGACGTATCGCCATCCACGGTCACGCAGTTGAACGACACGTCGGCAAGCGCCTTCACCAGCGGCTGCATCAGCGCCGGCGCGATCACCGCGTCGGTCGCCACATAGCCGAGCATGGTCGCCATGTTGGGATGGATCATGCCGGAGCCCTTGGCGATGCCGGTTACCGTCACCGTCTTGCCGCCAAGCCGTATCTGTCGTGACGCGCCCTTGGCGACGATGTCGGTGGTCATGATCGCGTGCGCGGCTTCGCTCCAGTGGTCGGGTGCGAGATCGGCCTTTGCCGCAGGCAGCGCGGAGAGGATTTTTTCCACCGGCAGCGGTTCGAGGATCACGCCGGTGGAAAAAGGCAGGACGTTTTCTGCCCGACAGCCGAACAATCCGGCGACGGCTTCGCAGGTCTGGCGCGCGCGTTTCAGACCCTCCTCGCCGGTGCCGGCGTTGGCGTTGCCGGTATTGATCAAGAGCGCACGGACGTCATCCGTCGCCAGGTGCTGCCGGCACAGCGTCACCGGCGCGGCGCAGAAGCGGTTTTGCGTGAACACGCCGGCGACCAACGAGCCGGGCGCCAGTTCGATCAGGGTGAGGTCGCGGCGGCCGGGCTTCTTGATACCGGCGCTGGCGATGCCGAGGCGAACCCCCGGCACGGGATGCAGGGACGCGGGCGCGGGCGCGACGAGATTGACGGGCATGATGGCGGCGAAAGCTGGAGGAAAACCGCCATTTTATGCCGGGCACGACGCGCCGGGTGCCGGCCGCGCGAATGCACGTCCCGAGCCGCATGCACGCGCACTGGGCGGCAGCTTAGCGCGCGCGGCCAAACAGCCCGCTCAACGCCCGGCGGAATTCCGGCCGCCAGGGCCACACCGGGTCGAGTTCGATGGAGCGAGCCAACGCGGCCAGTGCAATGAGTCCGAAAACCGAGAACAGCAGTTGCGAAACGAGCTGACGGGGGGTGAGGACGGCAAAAGGAATGTCCAGAAAGCCGGGGACATAGTAAAGGCTGGCGAACAGGGCGAAAAGGCAGGCCGGAACCAGGTACATGATGCAGGGGACGCTCGGAATATTCGAATCTGCCCCACCCCAAGCAATCCATGTTCCAGGGAATAAAAAGTCATAACAATCATGCATCTGCCCGTGTACGCCCCGATCCGGGCCGGGCAAACGTCAAGGAAATCGACAGCCCTATTCGATGACGGGCGCGGGGGCGGGCAGGCGGGCGAGCTTGCGCAGGATTTCGTGCGACAGCGAGTAGAAACGCGGCGTCGGCCCGAGATCCTCGTAGATCGGATCGCCGTAATCATCCTCGGCGATCACCCGCTTGCCGGGAACGTAGGGCATGGCAACCTCGAGTTCGTCGAGCGCGGCGCGGATCAGGTCGGCCATCAGCTGGGATTCGCTGCATTCGGGATACATCAGGTGCAGGGCTTCGATACGCGCGGCGTCGCGCAAAGGCAGATGAACGGCGTAGGCGCGCACGTCGGTGCGGCCCCGCTCCCCGCTTCCCCAGCGCGGGATCAGTTCGGCGATGCGCATGGATGTTGCCCTCCGGAATCCGTAACGTTTCTGTTATAGGCAACGGGGGGCGAGGAGCAAGGAATCCGGCGCGCCTCTGCTCCACACCAGGGTGCGATTGTTCGCCGGCATGGCGATGTCCTGACGCAGGATCAGGCCGCGTTCGCGGGCGAGCGCATCAACGGCCTCGAAATCGCGTATGCCGGCGCTGGCGTCGCGCGCTTTCAGCCAGGCGTCGAAACGGGCGTTGCTTTCCGAGGTGTAGTCGCCGCCGTAGTTGAATGGACCGTAGATCGCGAGCACACCGCCGGCTTCGAGCACTTCGGCGATGCCGTCGAAGCACTGCACGACCTCGGGCCAGCTCATGATGTGCAGGGTGTTGGCGGAAAACACGGCATCGTAACGGCCGCAATGCCAGTCGCAGCGGTTCGCGTCGAGCGCAATGGGCGGCAGCACGTTGGGCAGCGCGGCGTCTTCCAACCACATGCGGATGCCGGCATGCGCGATCGGCAGGTCGGCGGTCTGCCAGCGGAGATGCGGCAGCCGGGCGCCGAAGTACACCGCGTGCTGGCCGGTGCCGCTGCCGATTTCGAGTATGTAGCTGCGGTCGGCGAAGACTTCGCGCAGCACGGCGAGGATGGGTTCGCGGTTCTGCTCGCAGGATTCGGCGCAGGGCTTTGCCGTCACAGCTTCGTGCCCGGCTTCCTGCACTGGCAGGAGTAATCCAGCCCTTCACGCGGCGCGGCCTTGCAGGAGAACGTCGCTACGCCGGCGTCGCCGCAAATTTCGCGGCACTGCGTTTCCTTGTCCTGGCAGAAAACGGCGTAATCGGGGCCGGCGGGCGATTCGCTGGAGCTGATCGACAGGCAGCCGCCGAGCGAGGCGGCAGTGGCAAGGATGAACAGGGTGCGGATCATGGTGGTCTCCGTTGGCAGCAGACTGCAAGTGTGGCGTTTATCTCCATGCCGGGGATGTCGGGCTGCATTTTTTACACTGTCTTCACCTCGACCAGGCGACCGTCGGCCCGCAGCAGCACCGGGCGGACGCGCCGCCCCGGCCACAGCGCGCCAACAAGCGCGCGGTAGCCGGACAGCTGCGCGCGATGCCGCTCGGCAAGTTCGGCGTCGCTCGCCTCGAGTCCGTCGTCGCCGGTCTTGTAGTCGATGAGCCAGATCGCGTCGTCGTGTTCCACCACCCGGTCGACGCGGTGCACACAGCCTTTGGCGTCGAGCAGGGCGAGCTCGTTGTGCGCGCGGCGATAGCGCGCCGGGTCGAACAGGGGCGCGAGTTCGGGACGAGAGAGGAGCGCACGCGCAGCGGCGTCGATGGCATCGAGTTCGGCCGCGAGGCCCAGGCGCGCGGCGAGCGCCGGCAGGTCGCGCGCGGCACCGGGCGGCGCATGGCATTCCAGGCAGGCATGGAAAAGCTCGCCGCGCCGCGTTGCCGGGGTATCGGTTTTGCGCGGCCGCTGCCGGCCGACGGGCGCTGCGGCGAGACGGAGAGGCGCAGGCGCATCCGGCGC